>JANXUN010000435.1 GCA_025356185.1 Gemmatimonadaceae bacterium | reverse complement strand
CACGAGTTCGACTTCGCCAGGATCAAGCGTCGGCGCCATAAGTCGATCTGCAAGAATCGACCACGTTGAGTCAAAGTTGCCGACGGTTGATCGCAATCCCATCACGGTCCAATCGATGCCTGGGCTAATGCCGATCGTGCTGCCCAACTGCGCCATTTTATTGCGCATGAGATCGCGCGGATATTTGGCGCTCCCATGTTCGCTGGTTTCGAGCAAAAAGTTTTCGATGCCTTGCGTCGCGGTCGTGAGCTGACGCACGCCGCCCAGCAAATACAAATTTGCCGCGACGACGTTGTTCGCGCTTACCCGACGCAGAATGACGGGAATGCCGGAGACTTCGAAGCGCGTCGTTCCGGAGTCGCCGGGTGCGTCGACTTCTACTGTCCGCGTTTTGACTGGAGCCTTTGCGGGAGCTTTTGCCGGTGCTGCCGTTTTCGTGACCGGCGGTTTTTTTGTCGTCACTTGAGCACTCGACGCGCGCGGGATGGTCGCGATCATCGACACGCTCACGACAACCGCCATCATGATGCGCGACGCATGCGCCGACGCCATGGAATCGAATCGTGCGTTCATGGTCTGACCACCGGTCGCGTCGTCGGCGTGAGCAATTCTTGTTCGGTAAGGCCAAGTGCTTTTCGCGCGGTCGGCGACATGAGAATGCTGGTCACGCGCGGTTTGCCTTTGACATAGGTCGTGGTGTAGCGCATCAAATCGGTGATGCGCTGCTGTGCCATTTGATCGGTGTAGCCCATGAAGTAGTCGAGATTCGCGACGCTCCACCAAAATCCAATCGTGTGTGCGATCTCTGATGCTTTTTCAATTCCGAATGCGCTGGACGTCATGCGTTGCGCTTTGACCGCTTCGAGTTCGCGCGGGGTGACGTACGTCGGATCGGTGAAGCGCGCAATCTCGCGTTCCAGTGCAGCGAGCGCGGGACGCAGTTTTTCCGGCGTCGTTTGTCCGCTCACGGAAATCGGACCCGTTTGATTGAGCGTGTAGTAGTTCACACCAACCCCCTGCCACAATCCCGTGTCGACCAAATTCTTTTGAAATGTTGAACCGGGCGTGTTGAGCGCGTCGCTAAATACATCGGCCGCGTACGTAGACGCGGGATCTTTACCCACGCTCGGTCCTTGCCACTGTATCAACACGGCGACCGCGTTAATCGGCTTCTCGATGATGGCCGCTTTGTTGCCGTCGAGCGCAGGAATCGGTGGAATTGGATCGGCAATAAACGGATCGGCACCACGCGGCCAATCGCCGTAGATCTGTTCGGCCCACGCAAAGATCTTTTCTGGATTTACGTCACCCGTCACGATCAGTGTCGAGTTGTTGGGAACGTAGTATTTCTGTTGGATGTAACGCATCTGTTCGGGCGTGACTTTCGCAATCACGTCACGATCGCCGATGGTGTTTTTTCGACTGAACTGTCCGGGATACAACAGTGCCGTTGATTTTTGCTGTAACTCAAAGCCCGGCTCTGCTTCGTTGCGATCGTATTCACCCAGCACGACGACTTTCTCGCGCTTGAGTTCGTCTTCGCGAAAGAGCGGATCACGCAGCGCGCCAGCAAGAAATTGCAGTCCGCCTTTCACCGAGTCGGCGGGAAGCGTGAGGAAATAGTTCACGACTTCTTCGCGCGTGCTTCCGTTAAACACCGCGCCGAGCTCAGCCGCGCGATCGGTAAACATGTCGGGCTCGGGCAAACTTTTGTTCGCCTTGAAGAACATGTGCTCGTACATGTGCGCGAGACCAGCATACTCGGGCGACTGCGTGAACGCACCGTTGCGCACGTCAATTTCTAACGTCGCAATCGGCACGCCGTGATTCTCAACGACGATGACCTCCATGCCGTTCGCCAGCATCTTGCGGCGCAACACCTTATCGAGCTCCGCGCGCGATTGCGCCAGCGCGGCCGTGCTGAACAGGGCTAGGGAGAGACTCGTCAGTGCGATATTCGCAAACGCGAACGACGCGAGTCGATGCGCAGTGCGGGAACGGGAAGACGACGGATCGGTGACTGAGTGCACGGGCATCGCGTACGCGTCGGGAGTGAGGAGAACGACTCGGGCAGAATTCTGTCCGAAAGATAGTGCGACAACGACGATCACTTCGTAACTTCCAGCGCATGACAAAACTGTTGCGCGGGATTGCTATCCTGCTGGCCATCGTGATCGCCGCAGCCGTTGGCTATGGCGCGATCAAAAACCCTGAGAATCGCGCATTGGACGCAGCGGCACGGACCGCAGCGCCTGGGCGATTCGTGGCATCGTCCCGGGGAATGACGCACTACGACGTGACCGGCCCGGATACGGGACAAGTGATAGTACTCGTGCACGGTTTTTCTGTGCCGTCGTACATCTGGGATTCATCGTTTACCGCACTCGGCGCGGCCGGATATCGCGTCGTGCGTTATGACTTGTTCGGGCGCGGGTGGTCGGACCGGCCGGACCTGGCCTACGATGGGGAGATGTATGACGGACAGTTGGACGAACTGTTGGATTCGTTGCACGTGACGCGCCCGGTGCATTTGGTTGGATTGTCGTTTGGTGGATTTGTGGTGGGACACTACACGGCGTCGAAGTCGGCACGCGTTGCGACGCTGGCGTTCGTGGATCCGGTGAGCTCGACGGAGCCGATACCGGGGTTTTTGACGTGGCCGGGAATTGGCCCGTGGTTTTTTCAGACGACACAAGTGCCCGGCATGGCCGACAACCAGGCGTCGGATTTTTTGCACCCGGAAAATTTTCCAACGTGGGCCGAACAGTATCGCCCGCAGATGCAATTTACCGGTTTCGGTCGTGCGTTGTTACGATCGGCAATCACGATAACTCGCACGAACTTTGATTCTCTATTTGCGGCTGCGGGAAAATCCGGTGTCCCGATGCTGTTGGTGTGGGGCAAGCAGGATCAGACGGTACCGATTGCGCTTTCGTCGGTTGCTCGCGGTGCGATCCCGCAACTTGAATTCTTTCCTGTCGATTCGTCGGGACACTTACCGCACATCGAGCAGACCACTCTTGTGAACGCCAAGTTGTTGTCGTTTTTTGCGGCGCATCCTGCGAAGCCGTGAGCATGAACGCCGAGCACTTAGTTGATGCACTCACGACACGCGGACTTGCACGCGCACGCTTGCTTGCGCATGCGCCACTCGCGCCAATTACCACATTTCGTATTGGCGGACCGGCTGATGTTTTGTACGACGCGATCTCGGCTGACGATCTTGCTGTGGCGGTGACCGCCGCGCGCGCGCTCGACATTCCGTGGTTCGTGTTAGGACTTGGCGCCAATATTTTGGTTGGCGATCTCGGAGTACGCGGACTTGTCATTCGCAATCGCGCAGTGTCGCATCATGTGACAGCGGAGGGAGTGCTGTGGGCCGAGAGTGGTGCTGTAGTGCAAGATCTGGTGCTGGAGACGGTGCGAGCGGGGTGGTCGGGACTTGAGCACTACGTTGGCATTCCGAGCACGGTTGGTGGAGCGCTGTGGCAGAACTTGCATTTCTTGTCACCAGCGCCGGCGCGTGAGCGCACGATGTTTATCGCCGAAGTGTTTCGCTCGTGTGAAATTCTCGCCGAGTCTGGTGCGCGCCGTGATGTGAACGCGGAGTATGTGAAGTTTGGGTATGATGATTCGGTGTTTCATCATACGCGCGATGTGATTTTGTCGGCGCGATTGCAGTTAGAGCGCGCGGATTCGGCGGCGCTGCATCGCGTGTTGCAGGAGAATTTGTCGTGGCGCGGCTCTCGGCATCCGTGGCTGGCGGTGCATCCAAGTGCGGGATCGATCTTTAAGAAGATTGAAGGCGTCGGCGCGGGACGCCTCATCGACGAGTGTGGACTCAAAGGATTTCGCATTGGCGATGCGCAGATTTCGCATATTCATGCGAACATCATGGTGAATTTGGGCGCGGCAACGGCAGCGGATGTGCGCGCGGTGATTCAGCATGCGCAGCAGAACGTGATGGAGCGGTTCGGGCATATTCTTACGCCAGAGATCGGATTTGTCGGAGAGTTTTGACGTGACAAATCTCTGGAAGTCGGACGATCTTGGGGCGTGGAAAGGTGCGCTTGCGCGATACGTCGACGTGATTGCAGGGCAGCACGTCGCGAAGCTGGATGCGCATGACGGGTGGTACCGCACAGAGTTCGCGGGTCTTGTTGCGTCACGAAATCCGATGCACATCACGCTTGACGAGATGGTGCGCGTCACCGAATGGAAAATGGCGCGCGGAGTGTGGAGAGCGCCGAACTTGGTGTTAGTGCGCGGCAACGCGCCGGAGTTCGTTGAGGAAACGAGCGCAGAGGCATTTGCGCTTGTGCCGCACTTCACGAAGCCGATTGCGAAGCTCGCGACGTTGGCGGGAGTGGGGCCAGCAACGGCGAGTGCGGTATTTGCGGCCGTGCATCAGGCGCTGTACCCGTTCTTCGACGAGCAGGTGGCAGAGCAGATCGCGGGACTGGGCGAGGTGAAGTGGACACTCGGGTACTACGCGAAGTACGCGACGGCGTTGCGAGAGCGGGCGGAAGGGCTTGGAGATGGATGGACGCCCGTGATGGTGGAGCGGGCGTTGTGGGCGAATGTTGGGGGGAAAGCGGGGGTTCGATCGTAACGGGCAGCGCGCTCGAGGGTGTCAGGTAGGAGGAACTGCGACAGGTGGCAGGAAGCAGAGTACCGAGGATTGAGATGGCGAGTGACACGAGCGCGGATCGCAATCGCGGCTACGGAATGCGCGTCGAGACAAAATCCCACGCACGCGCGCTACCAAAGTGCATCGCGGTTACGCGCCCTTTCGCATCGCGAGTGAACCACGCGCTGCCACCGCTCATCGAGAATGCATCGCGATACGTTGGCGTGAGTGTGTCGAGCACCCCGGCGCGGGGACTCATGGTAAGCGTTGAACCGCTCACGGAAACGGTAAACGTCGAACCGATTTCATCGTTGTGATACTTGCCGGCAAGTGCAGAAAGTTCGATCGCTGTCGGAGTCCATACTTTGTCAGCCATAAAGGCGAACATCAACGTGTCGCCGTCGGCCGTTGGTTGATAGAACGCCATTGGCGTGCCACTCGTGTTCATCGCAAAACGAATGCGCGTCGCGCCGGAGAGATAGTTGCCATCCTTGAGTGCGAACAACGGCGCCCCACTTACACGACGCAATTGTCCCTGTAGCGTATCCAGCTGCACGGTCGTGTTCGTGCGCGAATCTCGATAAATGCCGCGCAGTTTGCCAATGGCGTTAGCGTCAGCATGCACGGTATCAGGCGACGTCGCGCGTGTGAGCGTCGGAACCATCGCATCCACAATCGCATGCGTGTACGCCGTTGCATTCGCGCCGGCCGCATTACACATCACGGCGATACTCAAATTGTCTTGCTCGGAATAGCGCGCCAAATACGTGCTGTAACCGGCGGTTGAACCCGAGTGACCGATTTCGCGTGTGCCGCGATAGTTGGACACCACGAGTCCCAACGCGTACTGAATCTGAATACCGCTCGTGAGTTTCATTTGCCGCGTCATGCTATCAACAACTGCGGCGCCGAGCGTTTTGTTGGTGAGCGCTTCGTTCCACTTGAGCCAGTCACCAACCGTCGTAAGCAGTCCGCCAGCGCCGAACACGTTGTCGCCGGGCATATCGATGTGCCAGCCATCGGGACGGCGCGTGTACGCCTGCGCGAGTCCGGGCACGATGGTTGTGAAATCGGCGCGCCACTGCGTGTGCGACATGCCGAGCGGTTTGAAAATGCGTTCGGCGGTAAACTGCGTGAATGGCATGCCGCTTACACGTTCCACGACCGTGCGCAGCATCAAGAATCCCGAATTGGTATACGAGTAGTAATCGCCAACGGGATAGTTGAGCGCCTTTTGATGCGTCACCAATTCAAACACATCGCTTTGCGTGTGCACGCGTGTGCCGCGCGGCCACCCTTGCCACTCGACCAGATTGCTCCATTCGCGCAGACCACTCGTATGCGTGAGCAAATTGCGAATGGTGATGGGGCGGCTGTAGACGGGCAGCTCAGGCAGCACCGTGCGCGCGTCGTCTTCAAGTTTGAGTTTGCCGTCGGCGACGAGCAGCATGACGGCGGTCGCGGTGAACTGTTTCGCAACCGAGCCGGATTCGAGAATCGTGTTGGGCGTGATGGGCCGCTCGCTTACGATATCGGCCATACCGTAGCCGCGGGTGAGCAACACTTTACCGCCACGCGCAATGCCAACAGCGCAGCCGGGACCGTGGGTGTTATTCCAGGGCGCGAGCGCGCGATCGGTGATGGCGGAGAGATCGGCGGGCTGCGCGATCGTGGCTGCAGTCGGGAGCGTGAGCAGCACCGCGATGGCGCGAGCAGGGGCGGCAAGACCGTTAAATGGAGTACGCATGGCACCGAACGTACGAATTCTGCGCCGATGTGGAAAGATCTGTTCGCGTGTATCGTTGACGTAGCCTCACTACCTCCCGATGACGCATACCATGCTTCCCCTCCGCTACATTCGCCGTTTCGACTCATCGCTTGTAACGCTCGATAGTTTGATCGCGCCGTGCCGGTCATTCGCGCCCGCCATCGTTTCGTTCGCGATCGCGATCGCCGTCAATATTGGGTTCGCTGCGCAGGATCTCAACGCTCAACCGTCGCCCGCATGGTCGGCGTACACGCGCCAATTCCGCGCGTATGCCGACAGCGACGGTGTGGTTGGCGCCAGCACGCTGATCATGAGCAACGGGCGTATCACCGCGCACTTTGAAACCGGTGATCAAGACCGCGCCGCGCGCGTGCCGGTTAACGAACAAACGATCTATCACTGGGCGTCGATCACCAAAACGCTCACCGCGATCTCGATCATGCAGTTGCGCGATCGCGGCAAGCTGTCACTCGACGACAAAATTGTGCGGTGGGTGCCTGAGCTGCGCACGATCCATGATCCGTTCGGCATGATGGACAGCATTACCATTCGCATGCTGTTATCGCATTCCGCAGGCTTTCGCAACGGCACGTGGCCGTACGCGCAAGGATTGCCGTGGGAACCGTTCGAGCCGACGACGTGGAATCAGCTCGTCGCGATGATGCCGTATCAGACACTGCTGTACAAGCCGAGCACGCGATACAGCTACTCGAATCCGGCGTTTGTGTATCTCGCGCGCGTGATTGAACAGCTCACCGGCGATCCCTGGGACGCGTACGTGCAGAAAAATATTTTCGCGCCGCTCGGCATGCACCACAGCTATTTCCGCAACACGCCGTACTATCTCGCGTCGCAGCGCTCGCACAATTACACGGTCGTTCGTGATAGTGCGACGAAGGCGTTGCGTACGGTGGATAACGGTGCGGATTTTGATCCCGGTATCACGTCGCCGAACGGCGCGTGGAACGCACCCCTTGGCGACGTCGCGCTGTATATCGCGTTCTTAACGAACGCCGCCCCACCAAACGGCTCGCGTGCGAATTACGACGTGGTGTTGTCGCGCGCGAGCCTGGCAGAAATGTGGACGCCGGTCGTGCCGATGAGCGAAGGGTACGAATCGTTTCCCGATCAGTCGATGGGGCTGTCGTTTTTCATTCGCGGCAGCGGTGCGCAGCGGCTCATTGGGCACACGGGATTTCAGGCGGGCTTTCGGTCGTTCTTTTACTTCAATCCGCTCACGAGTGCGGCGGTGATCGCGGTGTTTAACACAACGAACGAGGCGGCGCCGGTTGACGCCGTGTTTAATCGGCTGCATGCGGCGGCGCAGGCGTTGATTCGATAGTTGGTTTAACTGACTACCGCGGATGTAAACGGATTTGGCGGATAACAACGGATCAAGCAAAAGTTTTTGTTGTATCCGTTCTTATCCGCTAAATCTGCTTTAATCCCTGGTAGTCAGTTACAGTCTTGCCTCAGTATCGACCTCGTGACGCGCTACCAATCAACTCAGTCGCGGCTCGCCGTTAATCATCGGCAACAGAGCGGCGTGCAGCACATCGTGCACCGGCGTTGGAACGTCGTGACGACGAGCGAGACGAATTACCGCGCCGGTCTGCGCGTCGTATTCATTCACGCGGTCGGCAATGATGTCGCGCTGTAGCGACGTCGTGCCTTCAATTGGCAGTGCATCGTAGCGTTGCCACGTGCGGTCGACCGCGTCGAGCGTGAGCGGTACGCCAAGAGCGACACCAATCGCACGCACTTCATGCAGACATGCGTCAAGCAGTGCGCGCGTTTCGGGCACGCGGCGCATCACGCCGATTGACACGCGCGTCGCAGCTCCGACAACACCGAACGGCTCGATAAACAAAAACTTTTCCCAGAGCGCGACTTCCATCTGTTCGGGAGTCGTCACCTTAATTCCCGCCGACTGCAACGCGTCGCAGACAGCTTGAAACTGCGCGAGCGCCGGCGCGTTGGCCGGAGTGCGTGCGCGAATGCCGATCTCCATCATTGGCGATACGGCGAAATGTCGAATCCGACCGGGGGCCGTTGCTTCAACGATCACGCGACACACGCCCTCGAGCACGTACTGCTCGCCGAGTGCGCGCGCGAGTTCGGCGCTCGCTTCGACGCCGTTTTGCACGGGGACGATTGCGGTTCGCGGACCAAGCAGTGGAGCCAGTGAGGGCGCGAGCTCCGCGATCTGCGTTGCTTTCACCGAGACCAGCATCAAGTCGACCGGGCCGATGTCGGCCGGGTTATCGGTCGCGTTCACGTTCGGCAGGTGCACGTTGCCGTCGATGCTTTCGACGTGCAGGCCATCGGTGCGCAGGATCGAGAGCGTTTTGCCGCGCGCGAGGAACGAGACGTGATGACCGGCTTGGACGAGGCGGGCGCCGAAGAGGCCGCCGATCGCGCCGACGCCGATGATGGCGATGCGGAGGGGGGAGGGAGCGGGAGGGTTCATGACGAAAGGTCGTGCGAGGAGGGCAGAAGGGGTAGCGGGCGGTTTCGAGACTCTGCTCCCTGCCCCCCGTCTCGGTTCCTGCACCCTGCTGCCCTCGACAACGAGATCACACGGGCCCGCGAGATTCCGCTATCGAGGGTAGCAGGGGGCGGGAACTGCGACAGGTAGCGGGAAGCAGAGTCTCGGTGAACAACCCTCGCTAATGAACGGCATTGCGCGACTTCCGCAATTGGTGCGCGCGGAGCGCGTGCATCGTGCGGCGTATTTGGCTGATCTCGGAGATCAGCTCGTCTGAATTCACGAGTGTGGGTTGTAACCGCTGCGCGAGCGCGACGTGACTCTCAAGTTCGAACGCCGAGCCGATGGCCATCGAGAGAAAGCGTGCAAACTGTTGCGGCGAATCCTGCCCCGCACCCTCAGCGATGTTTGCGGGAATCGACGTGCTCGCTCGCCGCATCTGATTTGCAAGACCGGGCGCGTTTATCGCGCGCAACTTCGACGCGAAGTCATTCACGCGTACCGCGAGATCAATCGCGCGATTCCAAACGTGGAGGTTGTTGGGATTTTGCATCCGTCATCAGTACGCTGCTAACGGACGAAACTCGGTACCAATTTATCGCAGCGCAGTACGAGACTCTGCTTCCTGCTCCCCGTCGCTTTTCCTGCCCCCTGCTTCCATCGACGGCGAGATCACACGGGCGCGCGCGATTCCGCTAGCGAGGGCAACAGGAAGGAGGAACTACGACAGGAAGCCGGACGCAGAGTCTCGACAACTACTCCTCCCCCGACGGAAGCTGCGGCACCCCGCTCCCCCCCTGCACCCTCAACAACCCACTCTCCGTGTACAGCATCAACTTCTCTCGAGTATCCATGATATCCAGGTTCCGCATCGTCAATTGTCCAATGCGATCCAGCGGCGTAAAAAACGCTTCGCCGCGTTCCATCGTGAGCCGCTCGGGCTTGTACGTCAAATTCGGGCTCGTCGTATCAAGTATCGAGTAATCGTTGCCGCGACGCAGTTCGATGGTCACTTCACCGGTGATCGCTCGCGCGACCCAGCGCTGCGCCGAGTCGCGCAGCATCAGCGACTGCGAGTCTAACCAGCGGCCTTGATACAACAGCCGTCCCAGCTTGCGCCCATTCGCACGGTACGTCTCGATCGTGTCTTCGTTGTGAATGCCCGTCACCAATCGTTCGTACGCGATGTACAACAGCGCCAACCCCGGCGCTTCGTAAATGCCGCGACTCTTCGCTTCGATAATACGATTCTCAATCTGATCCGACATACCCAGTCCATGTCGTCCGCCGATGGCATTCGCGTCGATAAACAGATCCAGTGCCGTCGCGTACGTGTGACTGTTGATCGCGACCGGCATCCCTTCTTCAAATCGAATCGAAATTGTTTCGCGCTTCACGTCAACGTCATCACGCCACGACGCCACACCCATAATCGGATGCACGATCATCGCGCCCTTATTCAAGAACTCGAGATCTTTCGCTTCGTGTGTCGCACCCAAAATATTTGAATCGGTGGAATACGCTTTCTCGACCGACATCTTGTAGTCAAATCCCTTCTTGATCAAATACTCCGACATCTCCGTGCGACCACCCAGTTCATCGATGAACTGTTGATCGAGCCACGGCTTATACACGCGCAGCGACGGATTCGTGAGCAGCCCATAACGATAAAATCGCTCAATGTCGTTGCCTTTGAACGTGCTGCCGTCGCCCCAGATGTTCACATCGTCTTGGCGCATCGCTGCAACCAACATGGTGCCCGTCACTGCGCGGCCCAGCGGCGTCGTATTGAAATACGTGGCACCAGCAGTCGTGATGTGAAACGCACCGCACTGCAGCGCCGCCAACCCTTCCGCGACCAACTGCGCGCGACATTCAATCAGGCGCGCCTTCTCTGCGCCGTACGCCATCGCCTTGCGCGGAATCTCGTCGTAATCCGTTTCATCCGGCTGACCAAGATTCGCCGTGTACGCGTACGGAATCGCGCCTTTCTCGCGCATCCAGCACAGCGCGGCGCTGGTATCAAGTCCGCCAGAAAACGCGATGCCGACTTTCTCGCCGACAGGAAGATTTTGCAGGATGTTGGGCACGAAAAGCTCGAAGTCGAAGACGGGAAGCGCGAATGTCGAAAATACTCGGCGATTCGGAGCTCTCCAACTCCGAGATGCACCAGCGTTCTCCCGACCTCGCGTGCGGCAATTCGGTGACGAGTTCCCGACTGCGCCGCGCTATCCTCGGCGGATGTTCGCCCCTTGCGCAATACCCCTCGCCGAGCCGACCATATGGCTATGCCCGCGCTGCCACTGTCTACGCGAAAAATCTGGACGATCGCCGACCTCGAGCGATTGCCCGACGACGGCAATCGCTACGAGATCCTGCACGGCGAGTTGCTCGTGACGCCGATGCCGAACACTCGGCATCAGGGCGCGGCTTCACGGTTGGTCGTGGCCGTCGCAAACTGGTGTCGGGCGAACAACGGGTGGAAATTTTTTGCGCCGGGCGGCGTGCACATCAGCGAGACCAGCTGGCTCGAACCCGATGTCGCCGTGTACCCGGTGCCCGAGTACGACGAGCGCGATTGGCGTGAACTACCGCCACCGCAGTTGGTGATTGAGGTCCTGAGTAAAAGCACCGCTCGACGCGATCGCTTTCAGAAGCGAAATGCATATCTCGCGAACGGTGTCGCTGCGGTGTGGGTCGTTGACGCAAAAGCGCGCGTCATCGAATGCTGGACATCGGCGTCTGATTTTCCCGAAACGTATCGCGATTCGATTCAGTGGGTCCCCGACGAGAAGCTCCCCGCGTTGATCATCTCGTTCGACGAATTGTTCGGCCCGCGCTAAGCACCGTCGCGCGCTACTTCTTGACTTTCGTTGCCGTCGGAGTCGGCTCGCCCGACAGCTTCGCCAATTTCGCTTTCACCTCTGCCACCTGCTGCGCGATCGGTGCGTCAGCGTTCTTGTACGTGGTGATGTAGCGCTGATAGTACTCCGCGGCTTTTGCGCGATCACCGCGCGCCGCGTAACCGTCTCCGAGTTTCTCGAGCGCTTGTCCATACCACAGCCGCTCGTACGCGGGTCCGCCGGCCGATGCCGGCAGATTCAACGCTCGTTCGTACAGCACCATCGCGGAATCGGTTTTGTCGAGATGTTCGAGCGCCGTAGCCGCTTCGGCCAAGCCGCGATTATAGAAGTGCAATGACGATGGCATGGGACTCTTGTTCCATGTCAAAAACGCGGATGCCGCACGATCCCACTGTTGGTTGGCCGCGGCGATCGCGCCTTGCGCGTACGACGAATCGGCACGAAACGATGGACCAGTGCCGTGAGTACGCGCGCGCCATTCGTCGTAGAGCTGCCCCGCTTCACGAACGTGTCCACGTTCAGCGAGCAGCGCGATGACGTTTGCGTAGGTGTCAACTGGACGATCGCTCACCGGCATCGCGAGAAACGCTGCATACCCTCGACGCGCTCGAACCGTATCTGCGGTGAGTCGATATTCCGCCAACACAAACATTGGATGCATCGGGGATGTGCCGTCTTCGGCTTTTTCGCACTGCGCAAAATCGCGCAGCTGGCCCCGTGCCAACGTTACCATGCACGCGTATAGAACGTCGGGAACGAGCTCTTGAAGTTTTGCACCGTTGGTCTTTATGTACGCCTCTGCCGCCTCGAAATCGCGACGTGCGAGCGGAACCGCGATTTCCATTTGATAGCGCAACGCCGAGTTGGAGATTGCGGCTTGCGCACGCACGAGCGTTGAGTCTGCAGCGTTCGATTTGTTTTGCGCGAGTTGCGCCTCGAGAAGATTCCAGTAGGCAATGGCGGTTTGAGGCGCATCCGCGATGCCCTTACGCGACATCGCTTCGGACTCGGCGAAGCGCCGGCGTTCCAGCAGCAAATTTGCGTAATTCGTGAACTGCTTGCCTTGCTCGACTAACTGCAAGAACGCCGCTTCGGCTTCGGTGTACTCGCCTCGCATTTGGTGATAGCGCGCAGTCGTGAGCAGTGCTTCGGACTCCGTCAGTCGATCGCGCACCGCATACGCATGACTCGTCGCATCGTTCATTTCATCGACCATGCCGCTGTTCGAGTACGCGGTATACAACGCGTTCCATGCACCGGCAAACGTCGAGTCGATCGACAGCGCCTGTTTTGCGAGCGCGATCGAACGCGCTCGATCCCCGCTGTTGCCGGCGCGCGCGGCCGTAGTGTACAGGCGCAGTGCGGCCAGCGAGGACGTTGTGACTTGTGCCAGCGGCAGCGCGTTTGCTACCGATTGCAGCGATTCGCCGATCCCTGTGCGCAACTTTCGGCCAAGGTCTTCGACCGCGCTGATGAGATCTGCGTCGCTCTTTGCCGTGGAGATCACGGAGAGTGCGTCGGCGCCGCCGCTCGTTGCCACCACACGCGCCGTGAGTTGATAGCCCGTGCCAAGCCTGGAGATGTCACCAACGACAAACGCTTTCGCGCCTTCGCGTTCAGCGAGCTCGCGCACTTTGGCTGGCTCGAGCGCGGTGCCCGGCTGCAATGCCATGCGACGCATGCCACCAAACATCGCCGCCTGCGACATCACTTTCACGACGCGAGATTGTTGCAACTCGACGCGTACGGCATCGGTAACGGTCGACGCGAGCGTAGAGTCAGTCGTGCGATTTTGAAAATCGGACACGAGTATGAGATCGTTTGACGCGAGCACGTCGTTGCCGATCAGTGTTCCCGCGCGCCCTTCTTTTGTGAACCACACGGCACCACTCGCCACGACAGCGACAACCGCAACGGCACCAATCAACATTGCGCGCGTTCGTTTGCGACGCGCTGGTGCGGCGATCGTCTGCACCTGTGCGCCAGACTGCGGCGCCGCATCGAGTGCGTGCAGCAACTCTCGCGCACTCTGCCAACGATCGGCGGGATTTTTTTCGAGACAGCGCATCACTACCGTTTCAAACTGCGGCGACACCGCGGCACGACGCGTGGTGAGCGCGTCGGCTTTATGCGCGAGATGCGACGCGATGATCTGCTGCGCATCGTTTCCGGTAAACGGCGCGCGTCCGGCAATCATTTCGTACGCCATCACGCCTACGGCGTAGATGTCAACGCGGTGATCCATGTGCGGTTCGGCGAGAATCTGCTCGGGCGCCATGTATGTTGGCGTTCCCATCGCCATGCCGACTGACGTGAGCTGCGAACCGCTGCTGGAGTCACTCACCGCCTTCGCGATACCGAAATCCATCACCAGCGCGTGTTCGCCCGAAATCATGATGTTTTCGGGCTTGATATCGCGATGCACGACGCCGTGTTCGTGCGAGTACGCGAGCGCGTCGACAATCTCGCGAAGAATGCGCACCGCTTCGTCCATGGGCATCGCGCCCGCCGCCTTCATGCGATCACGCAGCGATTGTCCTTCGACAAACGGCATCACGTAGTACAACACGCCGTCGCTGCTGCCGGAATCGTGCAACGACACAATGTGCGGATGCTGCAACTTCGCCGCGATTTCGATCTCGCGCGTAAACCGCTCGGCGCCGATGCTGGCCGCGAGCTCGGGGCGCAGCATTTTTACCG
>JANXUN010000181.1 GCA_025356185.1 Gemmatimonadaceae bacterium | reverse complement strand
GATGGCAGCGACGTACCACGCACCGTGCGGCGTCAGAATCATTGCGACTAACCACCCCGTCAACAGCGCGCCGTCGGGATAGCTCCACGCACCTTCACGCCAGCGAATGATGGGCGCGTCAACAAGCACCGCGCTCACGATTGCCGCTACGAGCCCAGGTAAGACCAGCGGCCACCCTTGTTGCGTCGCGCTGATTGCGGTCAGTAGCAACAGCACGAGCGTGAATAATCCTTTTGGCGTACGCAGGTAACGCACAACTCGCGACGGGTTATGACTCATGCGACGACGCGGTCGTTCGTTGCGTACCACGCGTGCATTCCCCTGGTCTCAACACTCGTTCCATCGGCGGCGATCAGCAGTCCATCGACATCGTGCGCGTGGAGTAACTCCAATCCGAATTGCGGGCCAAGCACAAACGCCGCGGTTGCGAGTGCATCGGCCACCATCGCACTGGGCGCGATAACCGTCGCACTCTCTAGCGCGTGCACCGAGCGACGCGTGCGCGGGTCAATCACATGCAGTCGATCTGCGTCGTCGACACGCGCGCGGTCCGCGTGTGAGGCGTGCGACAGCTCGCTCGTGCGCGCGTAGTTTCCGCTGGTACAGACGGCGACATTCGAGACGCGCAGGCGGGTGTGCACGTTGCGAACGTCGTGCGGATCTTGAATACCAATCGCCCACGGCTCGCCGCTGGCATTGCTGCCAGCGCACCACACGTCTCCGCCGGCGTTGATCGCAAAGTTCGAGAGATCAGCGAGCGACTGCGCTGCCAGATCGACAGCAAGTCCCTTCGCGATGGCACCGAGGTCGAGGACCATCGGTTTCGCAATCGTGACCGTCCGCGTTTCGCCGTTAAAGCGGATGTCGCGCCACGATGCGTGAGGTGTGTCGCCCGTCGAGGCTCGCGCGCGCTCACCGGAAATCCAAGAAAGATCAAAACCTCTCGATTCAAGCGCGGCGCCGACGGTTGGATCAAACGCGCCGTCGGTTGCGGCAGCAACGGCACAGGCGAAGTGCAGCGCTTCATACAACACGTCGCTCACGTGGACTGCCTCTCCCACGTGGGTGCACAGCTGTCGCAGTTCACTGGTGCTGTCAAAGCGACTGCACGCGCGCTCGACGTGACGAAACCACGCCAACGCATCGGCGACGCGATCGATAATGTCTGCGCTGGGCCGATCGTCGATCGTGTCACTCACCACTTGTATTGCGATCACCGTGCCCATCGCCGACGTGGTGTGCTCGTACACGCCCATTACTGCGCTTTGGTCAGGGCTTCGACGACCGCGTAGTAAAACGCGTTCGTGCTTTCTGTTGCGCCCGACACATAGTCGACTTCAGGACTCTGGCGCGTGACGACCTGTCCTCGCAGATGCGCGATCCATGAACACGAGTAACGCGTGAGACACCGACTAATCGCGGCCGACTTAATTCGTCCGTTCTCGACGACGACGGTGGCTTCGATGTCGCCGTGTCGCGACGTGCCGTACCCGACATAGCTACCGTCACGCAGTGGCACTTTCGGCATGATCTCTGCGGGAGCCGCGGCGGCTGCGGTCGTGACTGCAGCGGTCTTCACACTGTCAGGCGTCGGCGGTACGGGTGTTGCGGTCGTCGTTGTCGTACGCGGTGTAGCCGTGTTGCCGGTCGAATACATCGATGCGTTGATAGCTGGCGCGGGCGGAGCGTCAGATGCCGTTGATGCTGCCGTCGCGGTCGCTGCTATGCCAGACACCGCAGCTGCCGTGGTTGTGCTCGACGGGCGATCTGATGCAGGTACAGCCGTCTTGCCGATGACGCGATCGTGCGCTGCCGAGGCACGGTTTTGCGAAACACTCGTTGTGGGCGACGCCTGCGTGACGACGCGCACTGCTCGACCATCGTTGGTGGGCATCGCCGCGCTGTCACGCACGCCGTGACGCGCGAGGCCGCTCGTGTCGGCGCTCTGCATCGCGATGCCAGGTCGATCCTCTGGCGGCGACGAGGTAGGTGCTGCAGCAGGCCGACGTCGCGATTCGTGCTCATCGCCAAACTGCGAGTCAAACTTGTCGGCCGCGCTTTTGGTGCGCAGGTAGCCCACGGCGTACACACTCAGCACCGCTGCGGACCCGAGTGCCAACATGTTGTTTGGAATTCGCGCGACCGCGCCCACGCGCCGCGTACCGACGGCGTCGGTCGCGGCAATGTCGGCTCGAATTGGACGGTCAGGAGCGGTCATATCCGGAAAGTATCGATGAGGGCGCGGTCTTCCTACACCTACCCGTAGAGACGCGCGTCCATTGGTTTTCGTTAGCGCGCCCGAAAAGCGAAGGCCCCACAGCGAGAATACCATGGGGCCCTTGCAATCGGTTTCATCTCAGACGTTGCTTCTCAAGGCACGCGATCGGTGCATCCCTTGAAGTTGGGGTTGGTGCGCTCATCAGTCACGATCGGAAGGTTGACGTCTTTCCCGTAGTTACCTCCCTTGTAATGCACACCCTGCGGAAACGTGTTGAGCTCGGTGCGACCGTACTGCTTGATGAGGCGACGCATATCTCCCAATCGCTCGCCGCGGCCGAACGTCCAAAACGCCTTTTCGCGGAACTGCAGCGAGACGCGCGCAAAGTCCGTGCCCGGATCGGTTAGTGCTGCCATGGCGGCCGGTTGAATGTCTCCTAGCTTTGGCGGTGCCGCGCGAATCGCGTTCAGAATCGATAACCACTGCGCCGTGTTGCCGCCCTTGAGCGCAACTTCGGCTTCGATCATCCGAGCGTCAGCGCCGTTGGCAACGTCGACCGCAGTTACTTGGCCCCATAGTGTCGTCGTTCTGGTGTAGGTCAGTCCATCTTGACCGTTGATGGATCCACTGACTGGAATGACCGTCGGAATGCGGGGATCCTTGGCCGAAGCAAACGGCAACGCGTTGGCCACGAGTATGTCGCGCTTGTTGCCTTCGACGCTATCTCCGACGCTATAACGCCTCGAGCTGAGACCCTGTCCCCAGAGCGTGTTCGTGCTGGTGGCGACCGAAAACGTGTGCTGGTACGCGTACGTTGTCGGAATGCCCGCGACGAGCGTCGCTGGCAGGGTAAAATCGCCCAGTGCAAGTGCGACGCGTGCACGTGCAATGCGCGCGGCACGATTGATGAGCACACTTTGCGCGTCGGTTGCGCCGGAGAAATTCATCGCCGAATCGAGCGATGCTGCCGCCACCGTGAACACTTGTGTAGTGCTTAATGGTGTACCATCTACCGCGGGAATCGCGTTTCCGTCCCCAATTGGGATGCCGTTGCAGAAGTCGGACGCCAACTGCATTTCGGCAAAACCGCGCGCCAAGTACATCTCCGCAATCGTCGACCGCAAATCGGGGCGACTCTTGTTAAGCGCGGTGATCGCTTCGTTAGCGCGGGTGCGAGTGCGGTACAGGTTGCGGAGTTCACCAGTAATCGTCGAGTTATCCTCGTGAATGACGCGTTGGTCGGTCTCGTCATTCTGAATGAACGTCGAACTGGTGCTCCACTCGTCGACCAACAGTCCACCAAACATCCATGTACTTTCGCCGCCACCCGTGATGGTTTTAAAGGTAGCAATCACCCCGTTGGCGACGGCGACAGCGGCTTCTGCCGAGAGGACGTCTGACGGATTGATGATGTCTGGATCGGTAACCTGCAACAGTCGATCATTCGCGGCTTGACAGCCGATCGTCGCCACTGCGAGCCCCGAAATGATGCTGATGGCAAGACGCTTCGAGGTGAAGGTCCGGCCCTTTGAATTCGGTGTTGTCATGGGTCGGATCTCCTAGTAGCCGAGGTTGAAGCGAAGAATGAAGTACGAGGGCGGTCCGATTGTTTGAAATTCTTGCGGCGCCTCCGTACCAGACGTCGTGTTAAATCCGGATTCCGGGTCGGTGCCGCGATACTTGGTCCAGAGTTTCAGGTTGCGTCCAGAGAGCACCATCGAAAGCGACTTTGCACGCGCAAGCTTCGATGCCCACTCTGTCGGCAAAATGAACTGTGCCGAGATCTCTCGCAGCCGAACAAACGAACCGTCTTGGAAGTAGCCGTCGAGCGTACGCG
>JANXUN010000391.1 GCA_025356185.1 Gemmatimonadaceae bacterium | reverse complement strand
AAAATTCTGCGCGTGCGCCGCGAAGCGTCAACACGTCGCCGTGTCTTCGAACTGCACAACATGCTTGGTGGTATCTCGTGGTCGCTGATGTTGCTGTTCGGACTCACGGGAATGGTCGTGCATTGGGAAGATCAAGCTGGCTCGCTGCTGCGCACGATCACCGGAGCACCAGTCGCTCCAACGCCGCCCAAGCCCACGGCGACATGCGCGTCGCAACCACTGGCGTCGCTCGATAACATTCGCGCCGCCATCGATGCGGCGGCGCCCGGCGCAATTGCGACGTCAATCACCTTCGGTGACAAGCCCACCGATTACGCGATGGCGCGCATGCGCTTCCCCGAAGACAAAACGCCAGCGGGACGCACGTTAGTCGTGGCAGAACGCTGTTCGGCACGCGTCGTGTGGACGCTTGCAACGCGCACAGCGCCACTCCCTTATCGTGTGACGCGTATGTGGAATCGCTCCGTGCACACTGGCGACCTGTGGGGATGGCCAACACGGATCATCGCGATACTCGCCGCGCTGACGCTGCCGCTGATGGCGCTCACAGGTCCAATAATCTGGTGGACCCGTCGACGCAAACAACAGCAACGTCTCGCGGGAGATGCTGCAGAGTAGTCGACGTCAGCGACTCACTTCACGATCGGCTGCGGCGGGACCGTCGAGATATACGCCCACAGCGCTTGCAGCTCGACATCGGTCATGTTCTTCGCAAATTTCGGCATACTCGCCATCGGTTCACGCAGCGCGACGCCGTTCTTGCTCTTCCCTTCTTTGAGCGCTGTCAAGAAATCTTGATACGTCCAGCCGGCGAGCCCGGTCGGCGTGAGATTTCGGGCGGGCGGCCAATCTGGCGGGCCACCAAGAATGGGACCGCCCGCAAGCGTGGGTCCGTGACACCCCGTGCACGTTTGAGCGAGATGCTTACCAAACGTGGCGTCAGCCGAAGCCGCCGGCGGGAGCACGGCATGCGTGATGACGTGATTGGTCGGATGAATGTCGGCCGACAACGGAATCTTGCCGGCTGCAACTAGGAATTTGCCAAGCGGACCAAGGGAAATTGCAGGCACTTCCTTGTTCACGGGCGGGAAAGAACGGATGTATGAAACGACATCGGAGAGTTCGCGATCGGTCACGGCGAAAAAATCTTTCGACGGCATCGGCGAGCCCGAACTGTCGGGCTTCACACCATGACGCACCATGCGATCCCAATCGGCAGCGGCGTACTTGAGTGTGCGTGAGCCTGTGCCCAATGTGAGGTTTGGCGCGAGCAGTCGACCGATCATCGGATCGTCCACCATCGTGCCACCACCAAAGTCTGCGCCGTGGCACTCCGTGCAGCCGTAGAACGATTGCACCAAATGCTTTCCTCGCGCGACGGCACGCTCGTTCGCGATGGCAGCGATATCCACTCCCGCCATCACGTCCTTGCCGCGCATCGCCGGCGATTTTGCTAGTGCCGAACGCTCTGCACGCAGCGCGGTAACTTCGTCGTCGGTGAGCGGAAACGGAATCGGAAAATCGATGCGATGCACGTCGTGCTTCGCCGTCAGTTTGGTCGTCGTCGTCATCGACGACCATCCATAGCCGCCGGCACCCACCACGACGAGAACGCCGAGAAGACCACCGACACCTATCCCCACCTTGCGCAGCATGCTCATGCTCCCCTCCCGAGAGGCGTGTCAAACGGATTGGACCGAGGCGATAACATTGCATGCGAAAATCGCAACGTGCAAAGCGGAAGGCGAAACTTTACCCCTGAGGCAAACGGCATCTGCCATGGAGCGCATCTAGGGAGATATCGCGCGTGTTACTTCGTCGGTCTCTTCGCCGCCGCGCGCTGCGACAATTTCACTGCGCCTGATGTCTCCATCGCCTTCACGTAGTCCCACA
This sequence comes from Gemmatimonadaceae bacterium, assembly GCA_025356185.1. Classification (GTDB taxonomy): domain Bacteria; phylum Gemmatimonadota; class Gemmatimonadetes; order Gemmatimonadales; family Gemmatimonadaceae; genus Gemmatimonas. Next base: position 964 of record JANXUN010000391.1, on the reverse strand, counting down.
CATCTTGCAGCGCCACGGGCTCAAACTCGCCCGAAATAAAATCGCGCAGTTCGAGTACCGTCATTCCGCGTGTGAGCAGTGCATTGAGTTCGCCGCTCATGTGCCCAGGAATACGCGACGCAACACCACCTCGTCCGCCGCCGCCACCACCACCGCCTGGTGGGCCTCCGCCTGCGCCGCGACCACCACCTGCGCCTGCCGCAGCTGCAACGCGCTCGACCACCGTGCGCGCCGCCTCTTGTTCGAGCGCCGACGCGATCGGCTCGGTCGCTGCAACCTTCCATGTCGCTGCTGACAACGTGTACGTCGCTTTTACTTCGGCGGTGAGCGCTGCAGCGCGTGCTTCGATAAGCGGATGATACGTTGCAACGAGCTTCTTTTCCGCGTCTGCAGGATTCGCAAACAAGACGCTCGCCGATTTCACCACCGCTTGTTCGATGTTCGCCTGATGGCGCACCGCAGCCTTGGCGTCCGTGTACGCTTGCGCGAGTTGCGACGCATCAGTCACGTCGCCGATGTACCCCAACCCTTTGCGTTGATTGGCGGTCATGCGTTCGGCGCCGCGACCGAGCACGTCGGCGGCTATGCGCATCGCCATTGCGTCGTCGGCCGTTGCGAGCACCGTCATCGCGCCAATGCTTACGACGGCCGCGCGCTTGAATTGCGTCGGATCAAGTTTATCAGGCGTGTCCTGCGACGAGTGATACCACGGATCAGGCCACGTGTTGAAAATCACGGCCGGAATTCCATGCTGCATGTATGTCGCGTGATCGCTCGATCCGTAATACTTGTCAACCTTGATGTAAAACGGATCGCGGCTGCCGTTCGGCGACAGCACGTCGAGCGCCGGCGCATAGCCATTCGCGCGATACCGCACGCGTTCACGCGTAATCTCAGCGACAAACTCCAAAAAGTTTTGGCAGATGTCGTTTAAGAATGATGGAAACGTGTCGGGCGAGCGCAT
>JANXUN010000389.1 GCA_025356185.1 Gemmatimonadaceae bacterium | reverse complement strand
AGGTCGAAGACGCGTTCGACGCATTCCGTATCACGGCCATGCACGATCCGTCGCCGATGGTCTACGGCGTCCCCGTCGAAAACTTCATTGCTGCCGGCAACGACGTCGTCGTGTTTACTGGCGCGACGTGGAGTGAGCCCGGTGCGGTGCTCAAAGATCCGCTGGTGAAAGAGACGGGCGTGATGCACTTTAGCGGACATCCGGGACAGGTTTCCGACACTGCCGAAATCGTCTGTCTCACGAGTGACGCGATGGTTGTCGCGACGTCGACAGGCATTGGTATGCTGATTCGCACCGGACTCAAGCCGTACTCGTTGGAGATTGTCGACGACGCGGACAAGGTGCGACAGTTTCTACTCGATCGCGGATATCACTCCGACATCTAACCACGCGCATCATGCTGACGCTTGCTTGCCTTCGCTGCCAGACTACGATGGAGATGGGATTCATCGTCGATCACGCGCACGGAAACGCGCGACAAGAGCAGGAGTGGATCGAAGGCGATGTCGTGAAATCGTTTTGGGTGGGCATTGAGATTAAGGGACGCGAAAAGCGAAACGTGCGCAGCTATCGCTGTCCGCGTTGTGGCTATTTGGAGTCGTACGCCGACGACAGCCCTGCGTAATGTGTGCTGCGAAAGTCACGATCATCAACGTCGGCTATCGCTCGACAAACTTTTGGGTGATTAGTGCGGGCACGTCGCGCCTGATTATCGATTTGGGTTGGCCCGGTACCATGCCCACGATGCAAGCAAATCTCACGCGTATGGGCGTGCCGATGCGCGAACTGCGCTACGGTTTTGCAACGCACTATCACATCGATCACGCGGGACTCGCGCAAGAATTCAAACACGCAGGCGTGCCGTTGCTCGTTGCCGATGTACAAGTCGAGTGGATTCCGCGCATGAAGGCGCACATTAAACCGGCCGATCAGTTCACCGACATCACCACACACGACAATCGCGTCATCTCGCTCGCCGACAGTCGCGACGTACTCGGCGCCATCGGTCTTGCGGGACAGTTGCTGCACACGCCGGGTCACTCGCCGGACAGTGTATCGCTGCTTCTCGACGACGGATCAGTTTTTACCGGTGATCTCACGCATCCGATGTTCGTGACCGACGAAGAATCGGCAGTCACGAATGCGAGTTGGCAACTGTTACGCGATCACGGCGCCACAACCGTACATGCCGGACACGGCCCCGTGCGTCCGATCGCACCGGCGTAAGCAGCCTACTTCGCCGCGCGCGTAAAAATCACGTAGTCGGCGCGCGACACATGTTCCTTCGGATCGGCCTTTTGCAAATCGGCGACCGGAACTCCGGTGAGCACGATCGTTTTCACACCGGGCACGCGACGCACTACGCGCGCTGCCGTACCCAAATGCGAATCGCTGTGAAACGCGCCATCCACCTGATACATCAGTGCACCGGGAAACCGCGACATGGCGGTCGCAATCGACTCACCCATCGTTTCGTCTTTGATGCACTGCGCTTCATAAAACAGATCGGTCATCTTGGACATCGCGCTCGCATCTGACGCTGATGCCGGTCCGTTGCCCGCGCTGTGTCCCGTCATCGTCTCCACAAACTTTGCGTAGTACGCGTCCTTGGGACACTCGTTGCGCGCGGCCGAGTAGGCGCGTTCGGACTTGGACATCGTGTCGAGTGTCGCGAGTCCTTTCTTACTGACGGCGCTCGCCATACGACGCGGCACATTGCCCGCAATGACAGGCCATCCATGCACGCGCGCGAGTTCGACCATCGGCCGATAATCGGTCACGTAGCGCTCCCAAGGACGTGAACCGTCCAAAAAATTCTTTTCGGAAATGGTGCCGACGAGATATTGATCGAGTAGCGGTTGCACGTCGCGCTCAAACATTTCCATCGTCAGCACCACATCGTTTCGACGCGCACCAACGGCGGCGAGCAGCGCGGCTTCGGCCGAATGCGTCGCGGGATCATCATGTTGCTCGCCAAAAAACACGACATCAACTTTGGACGCCGCATCGGCGAGCTGATCAAAGCTCACAAAGCGCGCGGCCTTGGTGTCGTACACACGGATCGCCGCCGCTGACACGCGAACAGGACTCGATGCGACGTGCATCGACGACGCGCACGCCGATGTCAGCAGCATGGATGCAGCAAACGCAGGTGTAGCAAGTCTTGAAAAAAGTGTCATCGCTGAAAGGTGCGCGTCGTGAGCATGACCAGCAAGTCGAGCGCGCAGTAAAATGCTCCGGCTGCGAGAGGCGGATTGAGCGTCACGAGCGCGGTGTGACCAACATGCGCGTGCCACTGCCAGTTGCCGAGCCATGTGCCGTACAGTTCCATCGCAAGCGCGAGGACAAACATGGTGGCGTACAGTCGTCGCTCTTTGCCGAACACCACGCTCGCGAGAAACACCAGCGCGAGCGGCACGCTCAGCGTGTCGAGTCGCATGATCGCGAGCACCGCGACGCCAATCGTCGCAGCAATCGCAACCACGCGTACCACATTCAGACTCACCCTCGGCGCAATCGACGTGCCCAACAAGAACAACAGCACATGGCCGGGCGGCACAAACCACGGCAACGAACCCAAGCGATAGTCATACACGTGCCACATCGGCGACAGCACGATTTCTCCAAGCGTCGCATACGCGAGACACAGCAGCATCATGGTGCGTCCGGCGCGATCGGATGCTCCAAAGACGAGCGCGAGCGCAAGCCATGTCGCTACGACGACGGTCGGCTGTCCCCACGCGCCGCCGTGCTGGTCAATGAAGAGCCCCGCGACGATAAGCGCAGGGACCAACACGAGAAGGAGCCGCTGTGGGAAGTGGGGCATCGGAGAGTGCGCTAGGCCGAGTGCTTAGTATCGCGATGACGCTGGCCGAACGCGCGTCGAAGCTGAATTATGAAGTGGATCGTGTCGCCCGCAGATGTTGTCGCATCATTTTGTTCGGTTCGTGCGGTTCGTGCGGTTCGTGCGGTCGTCGTACGGACCTCGTATTCTTTCGTCTCGCTCAACTCGGTCTTATATCATGCCCACGCTCGCAGACGCGGCCACACGCGACGCCATTATCGCGCGGATCGAACGACTCACGCCAGCACACGCGCGCGTCTGGGGAAAGATGACCATCGCGCAAATGATGGCGCATTTGAGCGACGGCATGCGTATGGCCTATGGCGATTTACCATGCGCACCCAAGAAGGGCTGGCTTATTAAGACGCCGCTCGTGAAGTGGCTGGCGATCGACAAGCTGCAGTGGCCGCAAGGAACGCCGACGGCGCCAGAGCTGTTGGCGCGAACCTCCGAACCATGGGAGGAGGAGCGTGCGCAGCTCATCGCCCTCGTCCGCCGCTTCGAGCGTGAGGCGACGCGTCCATCGTGGCCAATACATCCGGCGTTCGGTCGATTGTCCGGCGCGCAATGGGGCAGACTGGGATGGAAGCACCTCAATCATCATTTGACGCAATTCGGCGGATAGCCCGGACGCGGAATCGCATCGCGCCCTTGAACCTCACGTTACGTGAGGTTTTAGATTCAGAAAATCGGGCACTCGAAAGGAGCGCCCCGCGCGATTGTTCGACTCAATCGCCCGCAATCCGGCGCTTTCCACGAAGGTTGAGGTAACCGATGCGCGAATCGACGTCCCTCGCCACGCTTCTGGTCGATCTCGCAGATCTCGACAAGAACACGCGACTGCGCGCTGTTATGGCCATCGGGCAATTCGCCGATCCCGCCGCACTGCCGGCGCTATTGCAGCGACTGCGCGACGAGCCCGATTTTTTTGTTCGCGACAATCTCTCGTGGGCGATCACGCGATGCGGCGACGCGGCGGTTGAGCCGTTGATCGCACTGCTCGACGACGACGATGCACGCGTGCGGTACCATGCAGCCCACGCGCTCAGCAAACTCGGTGATCTGCGCGCGGTCGATGCGCTTATCGCGAGACTTTCTGACAGCGACGACGACGTCGTACAAAAGGCGATCTATGCATTGGGCCGTCTCAAAGCGGTGCGCGCGCTTCCTCTGCTTGCCGCACAGATCGGCGTGGGAACACGTGAGCGGCGGACGACGCGGAATGAAGCACTCGAAGCGTTTGGCGGCTCGGCGATCCCGGAGGTCGCGGCGATGCTCACGCACGACGACGTCATCGTCCGCGTGGAGGCCACCGAAATATTGGGGAGTCTCGGTGGCGCGGACGTTGCGTCCGCACTCGCGCGCGCGGCGAACGATCTCGCGTGGGAGGTTCGATTTGCCGCGCTGATGGCGCTTCGCGGCGCGTCGTATCCCGCGGCGCG
>JANXUN010000373.1 GCA_025356185.1 Gemmatimonadaceae bacterium | reverse complement strand
CGCGACCGTGGTGCGCTGCTTATCGGCGGACAGCACGCTGTCGGTAACCGGCACGCGAATTGACCAGTCGGATATTAGCCATGACGCATCTTTCAGTCGCGTGAACTCCATGCGTCCGCCGGCTTCCGTGCGTGCGGTTGGGGCAATCATGTTCGTGTAGCGAAACGACAGCCAGCGCAACTCGGCGGTGCGGCGATCGATCGCAATCCGACCGCCGATGTCGATGATATTCTGGCGCGATCGCGTGGGCTCGAAGGTGAGAATCAGTGATGTGGCGTCGCTCGCATCGTCAAGCCGTGCGCAGTGATCTTGTGCAAATTCGATCGACGTAAGCACTTCGAGACTTGGCGCCCAAAACTGGATCGTGTTGCGCGCCAACACGACCGCGTAGCCCTTGTCGCGCATTACGCGCGGCGAGGGCGCGTACCAAAGGGCCGTCGTCGAGTCCGATTCCAGCACCGTCACTTCGCGCAAACGCGGCCCGTCGCCTTTGTCGATCTGATGGTAGCGAAGCACCGTTGTAGCCATTGGTCGCCCGGCCTGCGTGGCGTCAGTGGCGAGCAACGCCGTTTTCGTTTGCTCCCAGACCGTGGCAACTTCCGACTCGGCGCGAGACAGCGCGACGCATGCGCGCGGACGGACGCGAATGGTGTCGAGAGAAATCGCTATTGCCGAAAGATCGATCGGAATCTCACGCGTTTCTCCCACCGTCAGCGTGAACAGATCTGTTTGATGTTTCGCGAATCCAATCCGGCGCGCGCTTAAGCGAAAGGTACCGGCGCGCGTCGATCCAACGCGATAACGCCCGTCTATCTCACTAATGTTGGAGCTCACTACGTTGCCGGCCTCGTCGAGCAACTGCACCACGACGCCCGACACCGGTGTTCCTGTCCGCGAGACAATGCCGCGAACGGTCTGCGCGTTCGCGGAGAACGCGATGAGCATGACGGCGATGATGCTGCTGACTACGGGGCGCAACATTTCGACTGGACGAGCCCTACTGCCCGCTCTGACGCGTGTGCAACACGAGCACGCCGCAGGTTGCGTTGAGGTTGTTGTATTTGCCGGGCGTCTCTGCAGGTCCGGCGAACCACTCAATCGCCTCGAGCGAGCTGACCAAATATTCGTTGAGATTGGGGACAGGCTCCCCAGTCCTTCCGGTATAGATCGGCTGATTATCGAGAAAGATCTGTGAATAGCACGACTTCGCTGACAACGACGGACCTGGCCTGCTGCTGGTAAGCGTGGCTTTGTTGCCTTTGGCAAACGTGATGTGCGTGCCCCGCATCGACGAGAGCAGTGCGCCCAATCCCACTGCTTCCTTCTTCGCCAATTCTTCACGCGTCAGGAACTGTCCGAGGCCAAGCTTTTTGTTCTCCTCAAATTCCTTCATCCAAATCATGTTCGCCGTCGTAGTCACCGCCGCGACTGTCTGCACGCGCGTCAACACAATTTTCAAATTCGTCACCGCACTCGGCGGCAACACCAGCGACTGATCTTTCGCCGAGTACCCAAGCTTGCGCCACGTGACGAGATTCGCGCCCGCTGTCACGTGCGCCACGCGGAATACTCCTCGCCCATCCGTGAGCGTATGCAAATTGAGCACAGGCACGTCCACTGACACACCTTCCAGCGGCGTGCCCGATGAATCAACCACCGTGCCGCCAACCACCGCTTCATTCACTAACGGCCGCTCCAACGCGAGATCCAACCGCACGTACGGCGCGCTCGGCGCAACAATCACCGACGTGACGGTACTCGACATCGCTTCGTACTCAGCGCGCACTTCGATCGCCGTGTTGAGCGGCATTTCGCAAAAGCGATAGTTGCCCGCATCGTCGGTGCGAATACGCAAAATCGTCGGGGCGGCGTTCGTGCTGTCCCGCCACTGCACCAACACATTCGTGAGCGACGGTGCCAGCGAGTCGTGCTCGGCCTTCACGGTGCCGCGCAAGACCCCTAATCGTGTACGCAACGCGAGACTATCGGCAGGAATACGGCACACTTGTGGCATCACGCGTGCAGCGTTGGGCACGCGAACGGTGATCGCCGCGACAGTGTCTGCTACTAGCATCTGCACGGCGCTCACCGCGCCTAACGAATCCAGCGACGGCGTGTTCACCAACATCGTGTACTCGCCCGGCATTAACTGCGTGAACGTGAAATGTCCCGTCGAATCCGTGAGCGTTTCACGATCGGTATTGCGCAACCGCAATCGCGCACCGCGAATGGACACGCCGGTGGCTGAATCGGCAACCAGTCCGGCAACCGGAGGCACGTTGCGCTTCCAGAGCGTGTCAGTGCCATGTCGCGCGACCAGCAAATCGCCACCACCGACTTCTATCGCGCCGATAGTTTCGATCACGCTTAATCCCCGTCGCACCTGTAAGCTGGTGCGCGCGATGAGCGGCATCCGAATGATCCATCGACCAATCGCCCAGCCACCGTCGCGCATGGTAACGAACTCCATGCGCCCTCCGGCGCCGGCATCGTCAAGCACTTTGCGCAAATTCGTATAACGAAACTCCAAACTGCGCAGCGCGGCTGTTTGCCGATCGAGTGTCAGTGTACCGCGCAACTCAGAAATATTCTTCCTGGATTTCGCTGGCTCGAACGATAGCGCGATTAACGCCGCGTCGGTCGTCGCCACAACCTTAAAACACATGCTGCTGGAGAATTCGTCCGACGCGAGTACGTCCAACCCAGGTGCGCGAAAGCTTGTTGAGTCTTTGTCCACGACGACGTATCCAACGCGCTGCAATTCCTGGAACGACTCGGATGTCCACGGTGCGAGCGCCGAATCGACGTCGGTGAGCGACATCGATTGCAGCGTGCGCTGTCCGTCGGGATACACGGTGCGTCGATACTTGAGCAACGCGGCACTCATCGCGCGCCCCGACAGCGTCGCGTCCGTCGCCATCAGTGCCGTGCGCGCTTGCTCCCACACGAGCGCCACTTCGGCGTTCTTTGCATCGGCCTTTGCGCAGTCGGTGCGATTCGTGCGCACCCGTACCGTGTCGAGCGAAACCGCGATTCCGTCTACAGACAACGGCTGCACGCGTGTTTCACCGTCACGCAACACAAACGAGGCGGATGTCAGTGGTGAGAATCCGATGCGTCGCGCATCGAGTCGATAGGTGCCAGCGCGCGGCGCGAGAAAGCGATACTCGCCTAATTCGTCGGTGAGCGTGCGCGCGACAACCGCGTTCGCACTATCCAGCAATTGCACGACCACGCCCGCAATCGGAACCTGCGAGCGCGTGACTACGCCGCGCACCGACTGTGCGCTGAGCGGAACGGCGAGTGCAGCGAACGCAAGCGCGCCCGCCACCATGGATCGAATTCTCACACCATTGACTCGACTGCCGACCAGCATGCGCACCTCGAATGGTTTTGCGCTACTGCGTACTCCGAACCCGCTTATTTCCTTTCCATCGCGTCACGCACATCGAGCAATACTTCGAAGTACAGCTGCTCGCGGCGATAGGCGAAATCCAGCGTCGTCATCTGCGCCGGATCACCAGATTCCTTGGCGCGCTCGAAGGCTTCGCGGTACATCTCTTCGAGGTTGGTGAGAATGCGTTCACGGGAGCGCGACATACGGAGAGCCTCAAGAGCTGAATGCGTGAGACGGGGCGGGAGATCGTTCGGACCAGCCACGACCTCCTCGATGTTGAGGAATTTCGTGAACTGCTCGAACAGCAACCGACGACCGCGGTTCGGAACGTCCACCATATCCGGGGAATGAGCGAGGTGCTACCAACATGAAGCGCGCAGCAATCTTTGCCCGAGACGGCTACCGCTGCGTGTACTGCGGCGTGGTCTACGAGACGGAGGATCTGAGCGTTGACCACGTGCAGCCACAGATGCGCGGCGGCGACGGGTCATGGGGCAACGTAGTGACCGCTTGCAGGGGCTGCAACACGGCCAAGGGTGGCGAGCCGCTCGCGCTCTATCTGGCGCAGACTCCTGAGGCGCGCCGGAACTTCTTCCAATACGCACGGTATGTATGGCCACGACAGTTGAAAGCGGTGGCCGAGGAGCTTGCGCGCCGGGGCGTGGTGGAGCGTCCTGCGGATTTCGTGGAGGGGGTTCGGAAGCTGCGCAGCTCCGAGGCCATCGCTGACTTACTGATCGAGCATACCCAAAACAGCCCCGTCCCAGAGTGATCTGCGGCGGGGCTGTTTCGTTTCTGGGCTCGGCGGCGGCGCGGACTCGTTATCAAACGGCGAGGGTCGGTCTTTGGGCGGGATGGTTAACTGACTACCACGGATAAAAGCGGATTTGTAACACATAAAAACGGATCAAGCATTTTTTGTTTGATCCGTTCTTATCCGCCCAGTCCGTTTCAATCCGTGGTAAGCAGTTAAAGCGTCTCAATCTCGACCGGGCGCGAGGACACGCACTCCGCCCTACTCGGGCGTATGCGGCTTATCCTTGGCCTCACGCGCCGACTCGCGGAGCGCCGACCGCTCACGGACCAGCAAATACATGCCACGCATCGCGAGGGCCGTGCCCATAAGCGCGATCGCGATGCCGCGATTGCCGTATCCTTGCAGCCAGCGCGCGGCAACGGCAGACATCAGCAGCCCGGCGCCCGACAAAGCCAGCCCTCTCAGCTGCACCGCGTTCCAACGGCCACTGCGCCCATGCAACGCCGCGGTACCCAGCAGCCACGCGCCGCCAGTACCGACTATCGCCGAAGCGATGGTGTCGCGATCGAGATCCATGGGGCTGCCCTCACGCAGGGAACGCACGGCGTCGACGACGCCGAATCGAATAGTAACCCCGGAATGGCGAAACGACGCCGCGTCGCCACGGCACTCGCGGAGACGCGATCTCGTCCATCGCGTCGATTTTCGCGCTAATCGGCCTTGTGACAATCGGGCGCGTCGTCGATTTCGCGAAAACAACCACTGCCGACGTCCGGAGAAAACCGCTAGCTCTATAATCTGCCCCGCGTGATCGCAGAACGTTTCTCGGCTTATCGCCCGACCCGAGCAAGGAGTAGCGCCGTGAGCACCACCAATCACAACACAGGCACGTTCAAGCTGCAAGACACGGCGACGATGCCGGCGCCTAAACCGCCCTCGCGCGTGCATGTGTCATGGGTGGGCGAACATCGCTTCGACGTCGGTCGTGTGGGCGGTGGTGCCATCAGTCGCATCGATTCGTCGGGAAAAACGGGACCTGGTCCCGTCGACATGCTGCTGTCGGCACTCGCGACCTGTACCTCCATTGACATTGTCGAAATTTTGGCCAAACGCAAAACACCGATCAACGCACTCTCGGTCGATGTGATTGGAGAGCGCGCGAACGGCATTCCCGCGCGCGTCACAAAGATTCACTTGATGTACAAGATTGTCGGCGATGTCGATCGCTTACATACCGAACGTGCGATCGACCTGTCGGTCAACAAGTATTGCTCGGTGCGCGACTCGCTCGATCCGAATTTGCCGATCGAGTGGAAACTCGAACTGAACGGCTCGCTCACGGAGTAGCGCTGGTGATCGGCAGCAGACCACGAACGCATCTGCTGGGCGCCCTGCCGGTCGCACTACTGTGCATCGCCACGCGCGCGATGCCGCAGTCAGCCTCGTCAACCGCCCGCGACAGCGCGGGTGTGCGCATCGTCGAAAACGTACGGCCAACGTGGACAGCGCGAACGGCGTGGAAGTTGTCCGCCACACCCAACTTGGCGATTGGCCCAGGTGGCGGACCCGAGTACCAGTTCTCACGCATTGCATCCGCCACACGAATGGGCGACGGACGCATCGTCGTCGCCGACCGCGCCGCGCTCCAACTGCGGATCTTCGACGCGAACGGCAAACACCTCCGCACGGTCGGACAAAAAGGTCAGACACTCGGCGAGTTCACCGACATCGGCATAATGATGCGCCTACCCGGTGACACACTCGCCGTCGAATCACTGCGCTATTCGTCGATCATTGCACCCGACGGACAGTTCGTGCGGCAAGTGCGTTACGGCCCCTTCGCACCCGGACTACTGACCGTGCCGTTCGTCGCGGTGATGGGGCGCTTTCCCGACGGCTCTGCAGTTGTTGGTGACTTTCCGCAAGGCCGGCGCGCGCCACGCGGCGCATCACGGTGGTTGGATTCGACAACACTGTTATTGGTTGATCGCAACGGCACGGTGATACGCGATGTCGATCGTGTGCCCGCCGTCGCATACGGACCCGGCATCAACGCACCAACACCATTGCGCCTTGGGCCAGAAATGGTTCAGGCGTCGGCGGCGGGTCACGTGTACATAGGATTTGGCGATCAGTACACAATTCGTGAGTACGACGCATCCTGGACATTGCAACGCATCATTCGGCGTGCGTGGACACCCAAGCCATTT
>JANXUN010000353.1 GCA_025356185.1 Gemmatimonadaceae bacterium | reverse complement strand
CGGGGGCAGACGACGGCAAGACGGGAAGGGCAATATACGAGCGACTTCGCACCGAAACGTCGGTGGCGGGTATCTATTTCATGCGCGGCCGCCGTTGCCGCACAGCATTTCTTTCTCTTTCGCGTATCTTACGTATATCGAGCCGCGCGCGTTTCGCCTTCCGAGTGTCCCTATGAGCCGTCGACTTCTTTCTGCAGCAACCCTGACTGGCATCGCCACCCTCGTTGCCGTGACGACCGCCGCGACGCCTCGGCCGCACGCGAAGGTCGCGGCGCGCGCCACGCCGGTCTCGACTGCCGCAGCGCCCAAGGCCGAAGACGCCATCAGTATCGATTGGCGTGTGCTGGCCGGGCTCGACTACGTGACGGGCAAATCGACCGATACGCTCAAGAAGCTCGAAGGGAAGATGGTGCGCCTTCCTGGCTTTGTTGTGCCGCTCGATGATTTCCAGGAAGAGGGTGCCGAATTTTTGCTGGTCCCGTACTACGGTGCCTGCGTGCATACTCCGCCACCGCCGCCAAATCAGATCGTGATGGTCGGCATGACTGGACGAAAGTCGATCAAGCTTGGCTTGTTCGATGCGGTCTGGCTGTCGGGTCGCCTCAAGATTTCGTCCGTTGAAAGCCCGTATGGGACCGTGGGATACCAGCTCGAAGGGATGAAGGTCGAGCCCTACTCCTCGAAGTGACGTCGCCGAAATGACGTCGCCGTCGGCCGGTACGTCGGCCGTCGCGCTGAAGCAGCTCCGGTTCTCCTATCGCGCAGGGCGCGATGTGATCGCGATCGACAATCTCGTGATCGATCGCGGCGAAACGGTGTTTTTGCATGGTCCGAGCGGCAGTGGCAAGACCACACTGTTAGGCATTCTCGCGGGCGTATTGCAGGCGACGAGCGGTGAAGTGCGCGTGCTGGGCACCGACTTCGCGACGCTGTCGAGCGGAGCGCGCGATGCGTTTCGTGCGCGTCACTTGGGGTACGTGTTTCAGATGTTCAACCTGATTCCGTATCTGCCAGTACGCGAAAATATTCTGCTGCCCATTCGACTCGATGCCTCGCGTCGCGCGCGATTGGGCAACGTGTCGTTGGACGCGGCCGTGCGCGACATCGCAAAGCAGCTCGATATTGTGGAGCTGCTGGACGCGCCAATCGCAGAATTAAGCGTTGGACAGCAGCAACGCGTTGCAGCAGCGCGCGCACTCATTGGCGCGCCCGAAGTCATTATTGCTGATGAACCGACGTCGGCACTGGATACCGATCGTCGCGAACAGTTTTTGCAGTTGCTCTTTGCATCGTGTAAGACTGCCGGAGCGACGTTGGTGTTCGTGAGTCACGATCACACGCTCATGCCGCTGTTCTCGCGCACGGTGGAGTTGGGTACGATCAACACGGCCGCGACCCGTCCGCTGCGTGATTGATACGGACAGGTCCCGGAGCCGCGCATGCTGATTCCGCGTCTCGCGCTTCGATCGCTGCGCAGTCGGCTGCTGACGACGACGCTCACCGTTGCGTCGATCGCGTTGAGCGTCACGCTGCTCGTAGGCATCGAACATGTGCGTGTAGGCGTGCGCGACAGCTTTGCCGGCACCATTCGCGGTGTCGATCTGATCGTTGGTGCACGGGGCGGAACGTTGCAGGTGTTGTTGAGCACCGTGTTCGGCATTGGGAGTCCGAACGGCGCGGTGAAGCTCGAAACGTTCGAACGGTGGAAAGCGCACCCCGCGGTAAAGTGGGCGGTTCCCTACGCGCTCGGCGATAGTCATCGCGGATTTCGCGTTGTTGGCACAACCGAAGAGTTCTATGAGCGCTACCGCTTTCGCGAGAGTGGACGTGTGACGTTTGTGGCAGGGCGCGCGGCGAAGGCGGATGATGAAGTTGTGATCGGCAGCGAAGTAGCGGAGCGACTCAAGTACGCCATCGGTGCGCCGGTCGTGGTGGTGCATGGATTGAAAGACATTGGAACCAGCAGTCACGAAGCACATCCGTTTCACGTCGTAGGGATTTTGGCGCGGACGTTTACGCCGATCGATCGGTCGGTGTTCGTGACGCTGGAAGGAATTGAGGGAATGCACGATGAGCATGGGACAGCGAGCCCCGTTACGGCAAAGCCCGCAGCCGTAGCACCGGCAAAGCGCCCGGTACCGAATAAGCGCGTGGCGCCAGTGGCACCGCCTGCTGGAACCCCGATGGTGATGCCAGGCGCAGAGCCGCCCAAGGGCACGCCGATGGTCATGCCGGGCGCAGAGCCGCCACCAGCGGTGAAGCGCGCAGCCACCGCGCGTGCAGTGGCGCCAAAAGTTGTCAAGGATACAGCCGCGCCCGTACCGGCCAAACGCGTCACTGCGTTCCCCAAACTCGAACCCGATTTTCCGCTCACCTCGTTTCTCGTGGGTACAAAAAATCGCTTCGAGGCGCTGATGTTGCAGCGCGAGATGAACACTGATCTCGTCGAACCGCTCACCGCCGTCATCCCCGGCGTTGCGCTCGGGGAACTCTGGCAAAACATCGGTAGCGCTGAAGTTGGTTTGCGGGTGGTCGCAATTTTTGCAGTTGCGATCGGACTGACCGGTATGCTCGTCGCGCTGTACTCATCGCTCGAAGCACGTCGACGCGAGATGGCCATTTTTCGTGCGATTGGCGCGGGGCCTCGCACCATCGTTGCGCTGCTCGTACTCGAGTCAGGACTGCTCTCGCTGCTCGGCTGCGTACTGGGCGTTGCGATGGTCTATGCGATGCTGATTCTCGGACAACAACCCATTGAGCAGCGATTTGGCCTACACCTCGCCATTCGCGCACTCGGTCCTGCAGAATGGATGTACATCAGTGTCGTGCTGCTCGCCGGAATCGTGATCGGTTTCGTGCCGGCTATCAAAGCGTATCGCACCTCGCTGGTCGACGGACTCAGTCCCCGCGCGTAATACTCTGCAGCAACGGCGTGTCGTTCGCCGCCCGCACTGTTGAAAACCGAAAACTCCAACCGACAACCGACTACCTCGTCGTCAACCCAACCTTCGGAATTCACTAATGTCAGTTCAGGTTCAGGGTGTCCATCACATCACGCTCGTCGGCTCGACCCGCCAAAGCGCGATCGACTTTTGGCAGGGTGTCCTCGGGATGCCGTTCATTCTTGAGCAGCCCAATCTCGGCAAAGCCGACGAAAATCATTTGTACTTTGATCCGGGCGACGGTCGCCTGATCACCGTCTTCACGAATGAAGAAACCGTCGACGCTGGGCGCAATGCGCCGCGCGAAGTGGGGTGCGTTGAACACATCGCGTTCAACGTTTCGCGCGCCACGTTTCAACTCGCTCCAGCCCGACTCACCACGCTTGGCATCGGATTCATTCAGCGGGATCGCGGGTTCATGGACTCGATCTACTTGCGCGATCCAAACGGACTCAAAGTTGAATTGGCGTGCTACAAGTTTGAAGTGCCCGAAGGTTTTCGCGCAGCCGATGTCCTGATGGCGGCGCAACGCTTACGCATTGAGCGCGGACATCATCACATCACCGAAGAACATCTCGCGGACGCGGTCGCGTCGTTAATGGCGCGTCGCGAACGACTGTAGCCGCACGCACCAATCGCCGAGCGGTTCGTTGGCGCGACTACTTCGACGTGAGTCGCGACAGCGCTGCGCGAACAACAGACGCGACGTCGCTGCCCGTGCCGCTCTCGATCACCGCGCGCACAGCGCGATCAGCATCGAGTTGCGCGTAGCCGAGTGCGACAAGTGCACGAACGGCGTCATCGGAAAGCACACCCGCGCTACTGCCGCTTGCGGCACCAGGCGCACCGCCCACCGCATCAATCTTGTCGGCTAAGTCGAGCACGATCTGTTCGGCTTTCTTACGTCCGACGCGCGGTACACGCATCAACGTGGTGATGTCTTTTTCTCTCAGCGCGCGCACCACGCGTTCGGCCGACAACGATGACAGAATGCCCAACGCGAGCGCCGGGCCAACACCTTTCGCGATAAGCAATCGTTGAAATACCGCGCGTTCGTACGCGGACGCAAATGCGTACAGTTGCCACGCGTCTTCGCGTACCGACAGATGCGTGAACACCGTCACGTTGGCGCCAACGGCCGGCAGCGTCTCAAAGAGCGACAGCGGAATGTGGCATTCGTATGCCACACCACTATTGGTCATGAGTTCGATGCGATCGAGCTCACGAGCAAGCAACGTTCCGGCGAGTTGTGATATCACGATTTAGTGCGTGCGTGAGCGGCAGGAATGCGCGGGGTGCGCAGCGAAATCATTGACGGCGCGAGGCACGCGGTCAGTGCCGCCGCAACGCCGTCGGCAGCATCGGACGGTTGCGGCGCTGTTTTGAGTCGTAAGAGTTTCGCAACCATGAACTGCACCTGCTCTTTGGTCGCTGCACCGGTGCCCGCAACTGTCTTCTTGATTTCCGCCGGTGAGTATTCGCAGATCGTGAGCGCCGCCTGCTGCGCGGCAAGTAAAATCACGCCACGTGCATGTCCAAGTACAATCGTGGTGCGCACGTTGCGCGCGTAAAACACATCTTCGACGGCGACCGTGTCTGGCGCATGTCGTTCGATGAGTTCCGTGATCCCGGCGAAGATGTGCTGCAGTCTCGCCGGCAACGAATCCTTCGCCGTTGTACGAATGACGCCGCACTCGTGCAGCACCGCCGAACGACCGTCGTAGTCAACGACGCCGTACCCGGTCACAGCGGTGCCGGGATCAACGCCTAACACGCGACGTGATCCGTGCGGCACGCGACTACGCCTGCGCCATCGCGTCTTCGTCCATTTCGAAGTTGGCGTCGACTTTTTGCACATCGTCCAAATCTTCGAGCGATTCGAGCAGTTTGAGCAACTGTTCTGCGGCTGCGCCCTCGACTTTCACCGTGCTCTTGGGCACCCACGCGAGTTCGGCGTCGGAGACGACATACTTCTTCGCCGCCAACCCTTCTTTCGTGGCATGCAGCGCGCCCGGGTCCGTGGTCACGACAAAGACGTCGTCTTCGCGTTGCACGTCGTCGGCACCCGCATCAAGCGCCGCCTCAATCAACGCATCTTCTGACACGCCCTTAGCGCTGACCATCATCTGACCCTTGCGGTCAAACATGTATGCGACGGAGTTCGCCGAGCCCATGTTCCCGTTGCCGCGCGACAGTTTGTGGCGCACGTCGGCGACGGTGCGTGTGGGATTGTCGGTGACCGCAGCGATCATGATCGCCACGCCACCGGGTCCGTACGCTTCATACAACACTTCGACGTAGTCCACCCCTTCCAGTTCGCCCGTGCCTTTCTTGATGGCGCGCTCGATGTTGTCCTTCGGCATTGACACTGCTTTGGCGTTGTCGATTGCGGTGCGCAGTCGCGGATTGCCACCCGAATCACCGCCCCCAAGTTTGGCGGCCATAGTGACTTCGCGAATGAGGCGCGTGAACAGCACGCCGCGCTTCTTGTCGACCGCGGCCTTGGCGTTCCGGATGTTTTTCCATTTACTATGTCCAGCCATGTACTCCCCGGGTTCGGTTCACGGTCGAAATATGACCACGTCACACGACATCTTCAAATCGCATCCACTGCGCGTAAAAATACAAATCGACGTATCCCAACGGCCCATCGCGAAATTTGAGCACGCGCAGTTCGGTGGCGCCGGTGACGCCCAAATCGCCATCGTACAGCTCCTCGCGAAACAATCCAAGCACGAGATCGGCATGTATCCCGACAGCACCGGACACACCAAAGTCGAGTAATCGCGGTCTCCGGTCGTGTCGCGTGCGGTCAAGCGACGGCAAATGCGATACCAGCACCACCGCCGCGTTTTGCAAAAGCGCGAGCCGCTTGAGTTGCAGCACGGCATATGCGAGTGCTTCATCGCGCGACTGCAGACGTGAATCGCTGGCGATCAACGATTCGAGTCCATCAACAATGATCACCTCCGGCGCTGGCGACGCATCCGCGGCACGCGCGACGGCGTCAACGCCGCCATCCAGCATCGTGTCAATGATCGGCGCGCTATCGCGCAGCGTGACTGCCGCTGCCGCCAGCTTGCCGCGTTCCTCTTCGTCGATCGCACCGGCGCGTAAGGATTCGAGCGAGACACGCGCCGTCATGGCTAATGCTCGCTCATACGCTTGTTCCGCGCGCATTTCGCTGGTGAGCACCAGCGTGCGCGAACGCATACGACATGCCATCGCGAGCACGAGCGACGACGTGCCCGACC
This sequence comes from Gemmatimonadaceae bacterium, assembly GCA_025356185.1. Lineage (GTDB taxonomy): Bacteria > Gemmatimonadota > Gemmatimonadetes > Gemmatimonadales > Gemmatimonadaceae > Gemmatimonas. Next base: position 3,040 of record JANXUN010000353.1, on the reverse strand, counting down.
CATCGTCGCCACCCAGCACGATCAGATCGCCACGGCGAAACCCACCGCCGATCGCGCGATCCAACGACGGAAAGCCCGTGCGAATGATCGCGCTGTCGTCGACACCGTCGCGTAGTCGGTCAACGCGTGTTACCACGCGCGTGAGCGGTGAAATGTCGTTCGTCGTCACTGTGACCGAACAAAGAAGTGGCCGACGACGATCACGAGATCGTCAGCTCGTGAGCAGTCGCGCGAGTTTTTCAAGTTCTTGGATGGACGGGCCATCAAGGTGCGATCCGGTCGCCGCGATCACACTGCGCAATGCACCGGCCACTTGCAGCGGAGCGCCCGCCGTCGCCTCCACACAACGCGCAAACGGCACGCGCGTCGGCGCAGGCAACGCCAATGACGCGAGCCATACCTTCGCCGACGCCGCGCGTGAAACGCGGTCCGCCACCGACATCGGTTCGCTGCCAGACACGCCCTGCGCAAGGCGTGCCATCAACAGCGAGGCGAGCGCGACTTCGCGTCCACCGCCAAGCGGTAGTCGACCCGCGAGCGCCGCAAGCGCGGGGAACGGAAATGCGAGCGGTTCCAGACTGAATGGGAGCGGTTCGGTATGCACGACGCGAATCTACCGCTAAACCGATCCATTCGCTTGTCGCTCGCTAGTCTCGGGCCACGCAACTCGGGTATCTTTGTCAGGATATGGCGCAGCCGGCGAAAACAATTCTGTGGGTCGATGACGAGGCCGAGTTACTCGAGCCGCATCGGCTCCTTCTCAGCGACAAGGGCTACGCCGTCGAAACGGCGACCAATGCCGATGACGCGCTCGAACTGCTGCGTCGCAAGCCGTACGATTTGGTGTTGCTCGATGAGCAAATGCCTGGCACGCGCGGCCTCGACGCGTATAAGGGCATCCGAGAGATAGCGCCCTCGATGCCTGTCGTAATGGTGACCAAGAGCGAAGAAGACGCCACGCTCAAAGAAGCGATTGGCGTCAATTTGCGCGATTACCTGGTCAAACCCGTGACGCCCCGGCAGGTGCTTACGGTGGTCACGCGCATTCTTGAAGGCCCGCTGATTCGCTCACAGGCGCTCGCGCGTGCGTTTGTCGAACGTTTTCGCGCGATCGAAGCGGCGCGCTATCAAGGTCTCGACTGGCGCGGATGGATCGAGCGTTTTGCAGAACTGATGCAATGGGACGTCGAGCTCGCCGATGCGGGGGAGCTCGGTCTGCACGAATCCTTGCGCGGGCTGTATCCCGACATGCACCGCGAATTTGCGCAATACATCTACGAAGAGTATCCGCGGTGGTTGCGCGAGCTCGACGGCGATCGACCGCCGCTCTCCGTCGACGTCATTTCAGAGTTTCTGCTACCGGTGCTCGCGCGCGACAAGAAAGCCATTTTTGTGGTGATCGATTGCCTGCGTGTCGACCAGTGGCGCGTACTCGAACCGCTACTCACATCGATTTACGACGTCGAAACCACCCACTATTACTCGATACTGCCCACCGCGACGCCGTATGCGCGTAACGCGCTCTTTGCAGGGCTGTTTCCCGGAGAAATCGCCGCGCGCTTTCCCGACTGGTGGGGCGAGCGCGATGACGAGTCACTGAATGCGCACGAAAAGGATCTGTTGCAAGCACAATTGGCGGAGCTGAACATCACCTCGCCGGTGCGCTATCAAAAAATTACGACCGCGGCCGACAGCGATGATCTCGAACGACACCTCCCGGGTGCGATCGCTGGTGAAGGCGTGCATGCGTTCGTCTTTAACTTTGTCGATTTGTTAACACACGGACGTAGTGAATCGATGATTCTCTATGAGGTTGCGCGTGACGAGATCGCAATGCGCGCCCTCACGAAACAATGGTTTGAGCGGTCGGCGCTCTTTTCGCTGCTCAAAGAGGCGTCGCGGCGAAAAATCTCCGTGATCATCACCAGCGATCACGGCGCGTTGCACTGCAACTCACCGGCAACGGTGTTCGCGAAACGCGACGCCACCGCCAACTTGCGCTACAAGTTCGGAGAAGATTTGCGCGCGGAACGTCCCGACCACGCATTGCTCTTTTCCAATCCCGATGACCTACGCCTGCCGCATCGCGGTCCAGGCAACAACACGCTGCTTGCTGCTGGCGACACGTTCTTTGTATATCCCACCAAATTGCGCGAATATCAGAGTCGCTACCGCGGATCATTCTTGCACGGCGGCGTGACGCCCGAAGAGTGTATTCTGCCCATCGCGTTGCTGACGCCCAAGCGCTGACGCGCCATGAGTATCGAGACCACTGGCACATTTCGCGTGCCTCCGCGTAGGCTGTGGGCTCGACTGTGGACATTCGTGCGACCCCATCGCGGCAAACTCGTCGCGGTCATACTGCTCAACGTCGTCGCAGCCGTGACCGATGTCTTTTCGCTCACGCTATTAATTCCGTTTCTCAGCGCGCTCTTCAACGCGCAGGAGCTGCTCCCGCAAGGCGACAATCTCGTCACACGCATGTTGCACACGTTTATCGGCGCCCTGCTCAACGAACAGGAACGGATGGCGTCGCTGCAGCGCGTGATGATCATTGTCATCGTCGCCGTGACACTCAAGAATGTGTTGATTTGGCTCAGCGGCCAAGTCGGAATTCAGTTGCAAGAATTTGTCGTGCGCGATATTCGGGATCGGGTGTATGGACATCTCGTGCGCCTGCCGCTGTCGTGGTTTACGCGCAACAAAGTTGGCCAAATCATTTCGCGCATTCTCAACGACACGAACAACGCGAAAACCGTCGTCACCGAACTCGTCACGCGTTCGATCTGGAGTGGTGCACAAGTCGTCGCGACCATCGCCAGTATGTTTGCCCTGTCCTGGCGCTTGTCGATCACCGCGCTCGTTGTCGCACCGCTCGCCATTGGCGCGCTGCAGCCGGTGTTGCGGCGACTGCGCCACGGCTATCGCCGACTCGGCAACGACCAAGGCGAAATCACCAGCCTCGTGCAAGAAGTCGTCAGCGGCATCCGTCTCGTGAAATCGTATCGCGCTGAACCGCGCGAACAACAAAAGTTTGTCG
>JANXUN010000332.1 GCA_025356185.1 Gemmatimonadaceae bacterium | reverse complement strand
AGGCGACTTCCAGCGTCATGGTTTCGGGGCGCATGGATTTGAAAAGGCTGGCGCGTTTGGGGGTTTTGCTTTCGCCCAGCTGCACATACACGCCGTAGGGGCCTTTGCGCATGGAGATGTCTTCGCCGGTGCCGGGGTCTTTGCCGATGACTTTGGGCAGTTTGAATTCCGCGCCGTCGGTGGTTCCCAAAGCATCGCGTTCCCCGTGATGCTTTTGCAAGCGGCTGTTGCCGAAGCGATCAGCGAGTTGACGGATACGCTGCGCAAGGAAATCAAAGGCGCCAAAAGCGTTGACGATGCTGTGCTCAAGGTGGTGCGCGCGGCGTTTAAGGAGACAGCCGCGGTGCGGTTTGAAGGCAACAACTACTCCGAAGAATGGGTCGTTGAAGCCAAGAAACGCGGTCTGCTCAACTTGCGCCGCACTCCAGATGGCTTGGCGCAGCTCACCACGGAGAGCGCGAAGGCGTTGTTCAAGAGCACCGGCATTCTGACCGAGATCGAACTCGAAAGCCGCTATCACGTTCGCTTGGAACGCTACGCGAAAGACATTTTGATCGAACTGCACACGTTGCAGCAAATGGTCGACACGCAAATTCTACCAGCGACGTATGCGTACGTCGGTTCATTGGCGAGTGCCGCCGGTCATGGCGCGACGTCAGGGATCAACATGCAGCCGCTGGTCGATGCGGCAAACGGGGCATCCAAGCTGGTTGCCACGTTGCAGAAAAAGCGTGCTGAGTTGGCGAAGGCCATCACCAAGGCCGAAGTGATGCACGACGATCTCGCGGGGCAGGCCGCCTATCTGACGAGCACTGGGTGCGACACCATGCACGATGTGCGTGAAGCGGTCGATGCACTCGAACTGACCGTTGGAGACGAGTTCTGGCCGTTGCCGCGTTACCGCGAGATGCTGTTCCCGGTGTGATGTGAGCGGTCGGTTCACGTTGGTGTAGCAACGCCGGATGTCGAGCTGACATCCGGCGTTGTTCGTTTAGACGCGTCCGTGACGTGACACCGGCGCCGAAAAACAACGCGCGTCGTACATTCCGACCATGACCATTGCACGCCTCGCCGAGTCCGCGCTCGCTCTCGAAGTGATCGACCTTCGAAAGTCATACGGGGACGTCGTGGCTGTCGACGGACTCAGTCTATCGGTGCCCGCCGGTCAATGCTTTGGACTTCTTGGCCCGAACGGCGCCGGAAAAACCACGACCCTCGAGATTTGCGAAGGACTGAGCACGCCTGACTCGGGCACGGTGCGCGTGCTTGGTCGTTCGTGGAGCGATGACCCCATGCAACTTCGTCAAGAGCTGGGGATTCAGCTGCAGGATACGCAGCTCGCCGACAAGCTCACGGTTGAAGAAATTCTGACGCTCTTTCGAAGTTTTTATGCGCGTGGTCGTACCATCGACGCGGTCATCGATCTCGTGCAGCTCGGCGAAAAACGGAAGGCACGTGTAAGCGGACTGTCGGGCGGACAAAAACAACGCCTCGCGCTCGCGTGTGCGCTCGTCGGCGATCCCGCACTGCTTTTTCTTGATGAGCCCACCACCGGCCTGGATCCGCAGTCGCGTCGACAACTCTGGACGTTGGTTGAATCGCTGAAAGCCAGCGGCCGAACGATTGTGCTCACCACGCACTATATGGATGAAGCCGAGCGCTTGTGCGACACGATTGCGATCATCGATCACGGCAAGGTCATCGCGCTGGGCACGCCGCGCCAATTGATTGCATCACTTGGTGCGGAACATGTGATTCGTTTGTCGGTAGCCACGACCGAAGACGAGGCGAACTCCGAGCAGCGGCATCCGTTCGCGCTCGATGATTTACTGGCGATTGCCGGCGTGCATGGCGGCAGCACGACGGAGCTTGGTTACGATCTGCGGGTGGGATCGGTGCAACAGACGCTGCCGTCGATTTTGTCGCTCGCTGAAACTCGCGGCGTGACGCTCGCCGAACTCAGCACGCACAGCGCGACGCTTGAGGATGTGTTCGTCGCGATGACTGGCCGTCAATTGCGGGAGGCCTGACCGATGCGTGCTGAATCGCTCAAACAGTTGACGCTCGCGCGTTTTCGCGAATTCATTCGCGAACCGGAAGCGGTGTTCTGGACGTTCGTCTTTCCGTTGCTGCTCGCGGGGGGATTGGCAATCGCGTTTCGTGACAAGCCGCCCGAACGTCCGATCATTGCGGTGCTCAGTGATGGCGCCACAGCGCCGATCGCTGCAAAACTGTTGAGCGCGGCGAGCGCGCCTGACTCGCTCATTGCGGTCCGCACGATTCCAGCCGATAGCTCGGCGCACGTGTTGCGCACCGGCACGGCCGCGCTCGTTGTTGCCGTGAACGGCGTCGACAGCGCGGGCACTCCGCGTATCGAGTATCGCTACGATCCCGCACGTCCCGAAGCACGCGCCGCGCGACAGGCGGTCGATGATGCGCTGCAGCGTGCGCTTGGCCGCCACGACGCCTATGTCGCCACCGAGGTGACCGCGCGCGATGTCGGTTCGCGGTACATCGATTTTTTCCTGCCGGGATTGCTCGCCATGAGCATCATGGGCAGCAGCATTTGGAGTTTGGTGTTTGCAATCGTGACGCAACGCAAGCAGAAACTGCTCAAGCGGTTGGTTGCCACGCCGATGTCCCGTCTCGAGTATCTGCTGTCGTTTGTGCTGTTCCGGTTGATGTTTCTCGGCGTCGAGGTCGCGTTCTTGCTGGGATTTGGCACGCTGGTACTTGGCGTTCCAATTCGCGGATCGATCATCACGGTGTTGCTTATCGCGTTCGTCGGCGCTGCAGCGTTTGGATCGATTGGGTTGCTGGTGTCGTCTCGCGCAAAAACGATCGAAGCCGCCAGCGGCCTGACCAATCTGATCATGATGCCAATGTGGATCACGTCGGGCGTGTTTTTTGCCGCGAGCAATTTTCCCAAGGTGGTGCAACCTGTTGTGCAAGCGTTACCACTCACGGCATTGGTTAACGCGCTGCGTGCAGTGATGTTGCAAGGTGCGTCGTTCACCGGGGTGCTGCCACAACTCACGTTGCTCGCCGCGTATCTCATCGTATGTCTCACGCTGGCGCTTCGACTCTTTCGCTGGCAGTAGACGCTCGCATTCATCCACCAGCGGGACGCCTCTCATGATTGCCGTTCTCTTGTTGTTGCAGGCCGTGCAGCCACCACAGCGCGCGGTTGTCGATCCCGGCGTATTTGCGGTTGGTGCCCGTGTCACGCCGGCTGGCGTGCAGCGTGTGATGAACGGGCGTGTTGCATCAGTCCGGTTTGGTGCGCGCGCGAGTGACGTGTGGGCCATTGTCCCGGGCAACGCATGGCAGTTGTCGTGGCGTGACAATCGCGTGCTCTCGCACGTGGCGTTTAACGGGCGTCCCGGTATTCATGGACTCGTGATCGATCCGGTCACGCAGCATCCGACAATTTCATCGGTCGGCAAACTACCGTCGGACGTGTTGGCGAGTCGTACGCCAGGCGGTCCGCCGCTGTCGCGCGCGAAGTCTGTAGCACAGTTGGTGACATACGCTGCTGATTCTGCCGCGGCGATCGTACATGAGTTGGGTGCGATCGGTTCATTCATGACTGGCGGACCATCGATCGCGTCGCGAAAGAATCGCGAGGGGCGTCGATTGGGGGTGCTTCCGCTTCCTGCCGATGACAAACTCTCGGTGTTTGACGCCGACAACGCGACAACGGTTCGTACCGTGGCACTCGGTGTGTTACCCGTTGCGTCGGTAATCGCCGAGGATGGCAGCGTCGCGTGGGTGACCGTCTTTGGTGGGCCAAAGCCAACCGCAGGCGCGCGCAGTGCCACGCAGTGCTGCGATCCAGCCGCTGAACCGGTACGTGTGAACGCGCGCGGTATTGCGTTAGCAGGAACGGTTGAGCGGGTTGATTTGGTGACTGGCACGGTGACACATCGCGTCGTCGTCGGCACGCATCCGACGGGCATTGTGTGGGATCAGTCCCGGCAGCGCGTGTACGTCGCCAACGGCAACAGCGACAATGTGAGTGTGATCGATTCGCGCACGAACGCGCTGCTCGGTACAATCATCATCGCGCCGTTTCGTGAGCATCAGATTGGACTCGCACCAACCGCGCTCGCGCTGTCGGCCGATGGTACAACACTCGCGGTGACGTTGGGGGGCGCGAATGCGGTCGCGCTGTATCGCGTAGGCGGCACATCCGCATCACTCGCGACTCTGCGGGGACTAATTCCAACTGGTTGGTATCCGAGTAGCGTCGACATCAGTCGCGATGGTTCGACGATCGCCGTCGGTACACTCTTTGGTGTTGGCGCCGGCGTGGGCAAAGTGCGCGGCACAGAGGCGCGTTACGTGTTCGCAGAGCGTGGATCATTGAACGTGATTGCGATGCCGAATGAGGCGGAGCTTGCGGCGTTCACATTGAGTGTCGCAGAGAACAATCGCTTGCATTTGGCCGCGGGGGCGGCAGCGCCATCTATTGCGCCACGGCCGACGGCCATTGCGCGCGCGGTACCCGAACGTCCCGGCGAACCGTCGCCGATCAAGCATGTGGTGTACATCATCAAAGAAAACCGCACGTATGATCAGGTGTTGGGCGATATGGGCAAAGGCTCGAGCGATCCATCGCTGACGATGTACGGCCGCGACGTGACACCGAATGCGCACGCACTGAGCGAGCAGTTTGTGTTGCTCGACCATTTTTTTGCATCGGGCGGCAACTCCGCCGATGGCCACAACTGGCTCACGCAAGCAAACGAAACAGCGTATCCCATGTGGCCACTGTACTACGGGCGTAGCTACCCGAGCGAAGGCAACGATCCGCTTACGTATTCGTCCGGCGGATTTTTGTGGGAGTCAGCGCAATCCAAGGGAAAGCGCGTTGTGAGCTTTGGCGAGTACGCGCCAGCGCCGAGTGATTCGATGCCGAGCGTGCGCGCGAAGTTGATGGGGATGTTGCGCGATAGCACGACGTACTCGAGTGCAAAGGCGCGGGCGACGATGCGCACGATGTACAACACGCACAGCGAAATCCCGAGCCTCGACAAGATTCTCGTGCGCGAGTATCCTGGCTGGACACAAGAAGTCCCTGATATCATGAAAGCGGACGTACTGGTGGAGCATCTCAAAGAGTGGGAGACGGCAAAGGCGATGCCCGATCTCACGCTGTTGATTTTGCCGAACGATCACACGCAAGGGACGTCGTCGGGCTGGTGCACGCCGAAAGCGTGTGTTGCCGACAACGACCTGGCGTTAGGTCGGATTGTCGAGGCGCTCAGTCATTCCACGTTTTGGAAGTCGATGGCCATTCTTGTCGTTGAGGATGACGCGCAAGACGGCGTCGATCACATTGACGGACATCGCACCGTCGCGATGGTCGCGAGTCCGTATGCGCGCCGCGGCATCATTGACAGCACGTTTTATACGCAGCTCAGCATGGTAAAAACCATCGAGCTGATGATGGGCTTACCCGCCATGAGCCTGTTCGACTTGGTTGCCACCGATATGCGCAACAGTTTTCTGTCGGCCAACGATAAACCGGATTTCACACCGTACAGTGCGCGCACGCCAAAGCAGTCGCTGTTTGAAACAAACGTGAAAGTCGGCGCGATGACTGGCCCAGACGCCGCGAGTCGGCGCGCCGCTGCGACAGCTAGCTCACGGATGAATTTTCACGAACCCGACGCGGCACCAACCGAAAAGCTCAATCGCATCTTGTGGGGCGATGCCAAGGGTTGGCGTACGCCCTATCCAACAGTGAAGACGTCGTTGTTCTTTCCGCTCGCGATCACCATCGAAGACGATGATCGCGAAACGAAGTCGATCAAGAAAGATCGCGACAAAAAGCGCGATGATGATGATGACGCACCCCAACGAGCAGTGAAAAAACGTTAGTCCGCGATTGGTTGTTGTTCGGCAGCGAGAACGGCCGCTTTTCGTTCGAGCCCCCACCGGTAACCACCCAACGTGCCGTCGCTCCGCAGTACGCGATGGCACGGCACGACCAGCGCAACCGGATTTGCACCACACGCGGATCCAACTGCGCGCACGGCGCCCGGTGCACCAATGCGCTTGGCCAATTCGGCGTAAGTGATCGTTTCTCCGCGCGGAATACGCGTGAGTTCGCGCCACACGCGCTGCTGAAACGCTGTGCCGTGAAGATCAAGCGGCAACATTGTTTCCACAGCTGCACCGGCCGCTGCGTTCACGACTGCATGCGCGACGTCGCGCACCGCTGGATCGTCGCGCACTAACGTCGCGTTGTGAAATTCTTCGCGAACGAGCGCGTCGAGTGACTCGTCGCTATCGTCAAGCACCACTCGGCACACACCCTTGGCGGTCATCGCGACAAGCGCGAGCCCAAGTGCACATGGCACAATGGTGTAAAAGATGGTCTCTCCACGCGCGCCGTCGCGATACGCCCCAGGTGTCATTCCCAAATGCTGCGCGGACGCGATGTACGCGCTCGGCAACGAATCAAATCCTGCATCGAACACTGCGCGTGAGACCGAACCGCCGCGGCGCAATACGGCACGCAACCGTTCCGCACGTTGCGCACTCTGCCACGCCTGTGGTGAACATCCGACAAATTTCGTGAACTGCCGTTGCAAGTGGGCACGACTGAGTTCGCTTGCGCGTGCGAGTTCATCCAACGACACGGCGTCGGTGTGCGCATCAAGAAATGCGAGAGCCCTGACCACCGCGGCGGCGTTGGAGTCTCCAGCCGTCGCGTCGGGGATGCATCGCTTGCACGCCCGATAGCCGGCCGTGCGCGCACTGTCCGCGTTGCTGTAAAAGGTTACGCGATCCGGCCGAGGGCGTCGCGACGGACACGATGGTTTGCAGTAAATGCGCGTGGACGACACGGCGAACACGAAGGCGCCGTCCCACGCACGGTCACGGGTTTCGATCGCGCGCCAACGGGGGTCGTCCGTTGCGTTGTCTGCGGTCAGTGGCGGAGTGAAGGTCATCGTCATGTCAAGAATACTGACGTGGTGTCGTTGGCGCATCGACATGAATCGTGCGCGCAAACTGGAAGTCTTTTCACAGTGCGCGTCCCTAGCGAAAACCGCACGCGCGTCGCATGCTCTTGAGTTCAGGTAGGCGTATTCACGGGGAGGCACTATCGGACAGGAGCACATCACGAACAGCCTCGAAACCGCGGTACGGGCGTGGCCCGGGGTCGAGGTATTGACGCATCGATTTGGTGGCCTCGAATTTCGCGTCGATCGACGTGAAATCGGACACGTGCATGTCAACGGCATGCTCGATGTTCCGTTTCCGGTACGCATGCGGCGCGAGCTTGTCGCTGCCGGGCGCGCAGAAGCGCATCACATGCTGCCGCACACCGGGTGGGTGACCTTTCGCGTGCGCACCGAGCATGATGTGCCGGCGGCGGCGGCGCTGCTGCGTCTCAACTACGAACGCCTGCGCGGTGCACACGCGCGATCGACCATTGTACCAATTGTGGGTCAGCCGAGTTTTGTGGCGAATCGCAATTCGGGTGACCTTCCCACATAGCGCGTCACTTGTAGTTCGTCGTCGCTATCCCACGCGATTCACTGTTGCGGCGTCACTGACTCGGATCGGTTCTGCCGGTGCTTGACCAACGCCAAGCGCTGGAGCGGGCTCGCGCTTAGCCAATATCTGCGTCACAAAGCGCTGCCCTTCCGAAATTCGTTCGACTTCGATGGCAACCGCGTCGACCGCTTGTTCCATGCGCTCGAGACGAGCAGCGCTCTCGAGTATTTGCGGCGCCGGGCGCGGCCTGCCCCACCGACGCATCGCGATGATCACGCTGCCGACTGCCAACGGACCCCACACCATAACGATCGACACAATGGTGATGCCGGTGAGTTGGGCCGGAGTAAACGGCCCGTAGCGCAGGACCGGCGCAGCCGTTTCTGCATTCACCAAGTTTCCCGGCGCTGCCGCCAATTCACGACCGTTGGCCGAGATGTCGTTCTCAATTTGGATGATCCGATCATCGAGCACCGCGAGACGCTTTTCGATGCCAGCGCGCGACGCATCGCTGTTCGTGCGCCGTAGCGACTGCTCGGCGTCGTTTCGGCGACTTTGCGCCGACGACAGTTGGCGCGATAACTCTGAGCGCTTGGCCGTCAGGGCCGAGACATCTTCTTTCGTGAAGACATGCGTTGAGTATTCTACCGCCGTCGCGGGGCCTTTAACCGTCGCCGGTGGCGTGGGCGATGCGGGAGCTGGTTGCGTAGCCGCTGGGCGTTGGATCACGACGGGACCGTTAGCATGAGAAATCATACGGACGCATTGGCAGAAGGATTCGCGGCGAGGATGCTCCTCGTAGCTGCCGACGCGACGCCCCGACAGTATATGCTATTGTCCACGCATTCGCCGAATCGGACCACCGTCACCATCGCGCCGCCCACATCGCCACATCTCACTATGACTGCGTTGTCCTCAATGCTCGATCACGACACCTTGCACGCCGACGCCGCCGCGATGACTTCGCAGCTCGTGGCGTGGCGGCGGCACATGCACCGGCACCCGGAAGTCGCGTTTGCCGAGCATGAAACGTCACGGTTTGTCCGCGAGACGCTGGCTGAGATTTCCGGGCTTGTGATTTCGCGTCCCACCGAAACGAGTGTGATGGCGCGTTTGATTGGAGCGGCGCCGGGACGAGTCGTTGCGGTGCGCGCGGATATTGATGCGTTGCCGGTGCACGAAGAGAACGATGTGCCGTATCGATCGACGGTGAACGGTGCGATGCACGCGTGCGGCCATG
>JANXUN010000330.1 GCA_025356185.1 Gemmatimonadaceae bacterium | reverse complement strand
GCGCGCCTCGTGGATGCCCGATGGCAAGTCATTGTCGTTCGTCTCCGTGGGGGACCTCGACAAGAATCCCTTCGATGTCATCGTGCGGCGCGCGGCCGCGGAAGGAAGCGAGAAGGCCTCACCACTCCAGCGGCACAGCTTCGGCCTATGGGAAACCGAAGTGTCGCGAGACGGCCAATGGCTCGTCGTGCGCGCCGACGAAGTTGGGGACAACAGTTACGCCATCCGGGCGCGACGCCTCGCCACCGACAGCGCTCTGCGTCCGGTGATTGTGCCGAAGACCAAGACCACCGTGCTCAACATGGCGCTCTCGCCCGACGGCAAGTGGCTCGCCTACACCTCGAACGAAACGGGTACCGTGGAGTTGTACGTCACCTCGTTTCCGGATGCGCAGGCGAAGTCGATCGTATCGCGCGGCGGCGGCATCGAGCCCCGCTGGTCGCGCGACGGGCGCGAACTGTTCTTCGTGAGCGGCGGCAGTCTCAACGTCGTCAGCGTCCCGGCCGGTCCCACCTTCAATCCGGGCAATCCGCGCGCGCTCTTTTCGGTGGCCGGCTATCGTCGCGCGCGCAACCGGCCGCAGTACGACGTATCGCCGGATGGCCAGCGATTCGTGATGATCCGCGATCGCGCGAACGCCGGCGGGCGCGGTGTCGTGTATGTCGAGAACTGGTTCACGGAACTGCTGACGAAGGTGAAGAGGTAGCCGTGAGCGATACCACAACGCGCCGCACCACGGCGCTTGCCACGCCGCCAAGCGTCTGTAGATTCAACTAGTCATCAACCAGTTGGAGCGTTACGTCCATGGAATCTATCGCCGCGTTCGATGCCAAGACGCGGTTGAGCGAGTTGCTCGACCGTGCGGCCAACGGGGAAACGTTCGAGATCACCAAACACGGACGACCGGTAGGAAAGCTCGGTCCGCCCGACTCCGCGCGTGATCCCAAAGTTGTGGCGGAAGCCGTCAGGCGACTCAAAGGGTATCGCGGCGCCCTCTCGGGTCTGGATCGCGATGATCTGGTGGCACTCAAGCACGAAGGACATCGCTTCTGATGCCGGTCGTTCCCGATGTCTCGGCAATTCTCGGCCAAGCGCTCGATGACGAAGACGCGACGTTTGCCGAATCGGTGATTGCGACCATCTCGCGTGACGAGGCCATCGTGCCAACGCTGTTCTGGTACGAGATCCGCAACGTGCTCGTGATGGCCGAGCGACGCAAACGCATCGCGCCAGCACGTACGACCGCGTTTCTGACCGATCTCGCACTGCTGCCGTTTTCGGTAGACGATTTACCGCGCGAAGCGTCCGTGCTCGATCTCGCTCGACGTCGCGCGCTCACGGTGTACGACGCCACGTACCTCGAACTCGCGCAGCGCCTCGACGCGCCACTCGCGACCCTCGATCGCGATCTGATGGCGGCCGCGAAGAAAGAGGGCATCGCGCTGTTCAAGTCCAAGTCGACGAAATGAGCAACGTGATCGAGCGTCTCACGGCGGCGTTACGCGACCGCTACCGCATAGAACGCGAACTCGGCGCGGGTGGCATGGCGACCGTGTATCTCGCGCACGACATCAAGCACGAGCGTGATGTCGCGATCAAAGTGCTGCACCCCGATCTCGGCGCAGCACTCGGTGGCGAACGCTTCTTAACAGAAATTCGCACGACGGCGCGGTTGCAGCATTCGCACATCTTGCCGCTGCTCGACAGCGGTGAGGCCGACGGATTGTTGTACTACGTGATGCCGCTCGTGACGGGCGAAACGCTCCGCGCGCGATTGGAACGCGAAAAACAATTGCCAATTCCCGATGCGATTCGCATCGCACGCGAAGTCGCGAGTGCACTCGACTACGCGCATCGGCAAAACGTCATTCATCGCGACATCAAGCCGGAAAACATTCTCCTGCATGATGGATCCGCACTGGTCGCGGATTTTGGCATCGCGCTCGCGGTGCAAAGCGCGGGCGGTCAACGCATGACACAAACGGGCTTGAGTCTCGGCACGCCGCAGTACATGAGTCCCGAACAGGCCATGGGCGAGCGCACCATCGATGCACGCAGTGATATCTATGCGCTCGGTGCCGTGACGTACGAAATGCTTGCCGGCGATGCGCCGTTTGTCGGCAGCAGCGTGCAAGCCATCGTCGCGAAAGTGCTCAGTGAAAAACCCACGTCACTGCGCACGCTGCGCGAGACGGTGCCGCCGTACGTCGAGCACGCGGTGTTTACGGCGCTCGCCAAACTCCCCGCCGATCGCTACGCGAGCGCCGCCGAGTTTGCGACCGCGTTGTCGAGCGCAAGCGGTGCAGCGTTTGCAACGACACTGAACGCACCGCCCACGAAGCGATCACTCGCACGTGATCCACGCACGTGGCTCACGGTGTCCGCGATTGCGGCAACCGCATTCTTCGCGGCGCTGTATTTCGCGCGTCCGGCTACATCCACCGCAGTCAGCCGTCAACGCGTTCAGCTGTGGCGGAACAGCCTACCCTCTGCGCTCGCGCCTGGAGCGCGCGCGATCGCGACGCAGGCGGCCATTGCACCCGACGGCTCGGTGATGGTGTTTTCGGATACGGCGGGCGGTACGATCGTGCTCAAGCGCAAGCGGCGCA
>JANXUN010000279.1 GCA_025356185.1 Gemmatimonadaceae bacterium | reverse complement strand
CACGATCCGCATCGCGCCGACAGCCGAGGTGACGATGCACGGGCCCTTGCTGCGTGTATTGGTTGCCACACGTCCCTCGCAGATCCGGCGACCGCGGCGGTGCTCTTGCTGGATTCTCCGGTGGACGCCGACGCTGTCCGCGAAGCGGCAGCGCAGGTCGGCGTGACGCGACATGTATACGATCTTGAGCCGCGCGATGATGCCGACGCGGCCGTAAGCGTTGCGCGTGCTGCGATTCTTGACGTTGGCGACACGCGACGCTGACGCGCGCACGAGACGCTACACGGCGCTACTGCTCGCCCTTGAGCTTACGCAGCTCTCGACGATCGCGTTTTCCCGGACGACTTTCGCCAAACGCAAACGCCGACGGCATCGATTTGAGATGCGCGTGCACGTCCTCTCGACGCGCGCGACTTGCGGCGGACTCTTCGTACAGCTGCTGCGCGATGGTCGCTGAGCCCCGCCGTTGCGCGATCTCGCGCACGGTCAACTGCCATTCGTACGGACCGTTGCGCAAACGAATTTGATCATTCGCTTGCACTAACTTGGAGCGTTTAGCGCGTTCGCTGTTGACATCAACTTTGCCACCATCAATCGCTGTCGCTGCGAGCGCTCGAGTCTTAAAAAATCGCGCCGCCCACAGCCATTTGTCGAGACGCACTTTGCCCGGCGCTGCGTCGTCGGGCGCGTCGTCTGCATCGAGATCTGGTTTTTCGCCGCGACGACTCACGTGGTGTCGGCCTGGTCGGTATCAAAATCGCCGTCAGCATCTGCATCGTCGACATCCTCATCCGCGCCAGCGCCAGCGCCATCGGCTTGATCTGCGCGTGATTCGACATCCCGCACTTCACGAATCCGTGTCGCCGCACCCGCATACACGGCGCGCACCGGCGGAAAGCTTTCGGCAGCCGCTGCGCGCTGCTCAAGCAACGGTACCAATGCTATCAGCGCTTCGACCTCTACGGCAACATCCGGGTCCGCCACAATCGCAGATACCATCGCGACGACTGCGTCGCACGCATCGGCCATGCGCGACGACATGGTTGCGTCCGGTCCGGGGCGCGCCGGTCCCGTGCGCAAACTCGCTGCGCGCTCACGCAGGGCAACGGCGTCCGACTGAAATCGCGTGAGCAAGTATGTTCGTGGTGACATCAGTTGCCGAGCTCCTCTTTCGCAGCGCGCCACGCAGCGAGCCATGCTTCGCTCACCACCAACGGTGCAACGCCAAGTTGGTTGCACCGAGATCGTAAATCGGTCCACCAGCCGTATTCCATAGCATCGACAACATCAATGAGTCGACCCAGTGGCGTCGCGCGATCTGTCATCGTATCCGCGAGTACCGGCGGCAACTCCAAACGTTCCGCAAGTTGGGCGCTCGGCGCACCCAACGCGAACTCTGCCACGGATAACAGCCCCGCGATCGCGCGCGCGCGCGGATGTGGAGCCCCATCGACGGCCGCACCCAAACGTTCCACCAGTCGCGCGCGACGCAATGCGACCAGACCGAGCTCCGGGTCATGCGCGGCATCTGCGAGCAAGTGCGCCGTGACGGCAAGCAATCGCTCCATGACGGCATCGCGTCCCAACACGTTAAGCGCGTGCGCGACCGAACGCGGCCCGCGCACACCAAGCGACGCCGAGCCGAGTGCTTTGAGCAGCGAGGCTCCGAGGTACGCGTCTTCGTGCACGTATGTATCGAAGGACGCGTCAGGGGGCCGTCCATCGGCGAACCCGGCAAGCGTTTTGAGCGCGCGTATGGCACTCACTTCCGCCGCCGTGTTTACTGGCGTCGTCGCGCCGCGTGCGAGGAGTCGTCCGCTCAACAGCGGCGCCCCCGTCGCTAAAACCCGCAATCGAGTCGCGCGATCGTCGACATTACGAACAAGGGGACGCAATCCCGCGTCCAAGAGCACGTGGACTCGGCTACTCAGTAGTGTGGCGGACAATCGTTGTGCGTCGAGTACCAGCGTGGCGCCCGTTATCGACGATGGCAGTGGCGCGCCTTCAGGAAATCCTTGCAAGGCAAAATGAAGACCCATCCCCAGCAGTCGTTCGACCGCGCGACGCGTCGACGCGTCATCGAGTGCGTCGGTCGCCAGCAACCACACGGCATCGGTTGATGCGAATCGTGTGAGTGCGCCCTCGCGCAACACAGTCGGCGTGACAGGAACGATCAATTGCTTTCCTGCCATCCGTGTCAGCGAGCCAACGTTCTCTAACGTGTGCCGCGACTCGCTATCGGGATCGAGCGCGCGTGCGCGATCGTACGCGGGGCATGACGACACGCTGTAGGCCACAACGCGCTCACGTCGGTCGCGAACAGGAATGAGTGTGGTCAGAATTGGATCGAGAATCAACGCACTCGCCTACCGCGCTGATGGATCATTCGACGCTGCGTCACGCTGTGCCATCACCGAATTCAGATATGCGGGTTCGTTCGTCACATCACGCACAACAAACGGTGCGAGCCACGTCGGAATCACGACAAGCTGATCGACGTGCGTGAGCTCGACTTCGGCTAAGACGAGATCGCGATCGAGAAACACGTCGACTTCCCATAACAACGCGCCATCGGGTACGAGATGACGGCGCTTGCGGATGCGCGCGTTCACGGTAAGCGGCCACAATGCGGCAAACAGCGCGGGGTCGGTCGGCTCCTCAAGCTCAACGCGCGCGTTCGACGCGCCAACTTTGATCGTGCGTGTACAGCGTGACGAGCCATCAGCAGACGTCGTGCGGCGCAATCGCTCGCGAATCAACGTGCCCGGAAGCCACCCTTGTTCGATGCGCACTGACTCGGCCACGGCCGCGTGTGGCGGCAGCCCGTGCAGCAGAAACTTGCGCTCAATCTCCATGGGCAGTCCGTGTCCGGCTGGAAGCGCGTGCGGTGTATGCGAAGACGGCGTGTCCATGGGCGAGTGTGCGGGTGCGTGCTGGTCGGCTGTCATCGCCAGTGTCTCGAGTGCTTGCACGGCCGCTTGTTGCAGCGTGACAAATGCGTCACTGCCGTGGCGCCACGTTTCGACAAACAGATGGGAGCGATCCGCGGCGCTGTCGTTTAACAAATTCGCGAGCGCGCCATGCCCGCGCGTTTTCGCAAGCGCAGCCAACCGCAACGTGTCGCGCACCGAACGCAACGACCGCGCTCCATGCTCCGTCACCGACAACCAGGCGGCGATCGCATCGTGCGTGTCGCGAAACGGCGAAAGCATCGCGCAATGTCGCTCAAATCGTCTGCGGGCGCGTCGGAGCGTGCGCTTCGCGTGCAGCGCGTCGAAAAGCGCAACCTCATCGGTCAATCGCGCTAACTCATTTCCGACGCGACGTGCCATCAACAGTCCTAACGTTTCGTCGCGCCGTTCCTCGCCAAGCGTGCGCACAACGGTGTATCGAATAAGTCGACGGGAAAGCCGCGCCGATGTGCGCGCGATCACCGTGTCTAACCGGTCAGCGAGCGAAGCGTGTCCGCGCGAAATGTCGTGCTCCAGCTGTTCGCGGAGCCGCTCCGCTTGCGCTTGCGTGCGGGGCGATGGTGCGTGATGCACCATTGCGAGCGCCTCGTTGCGCGCGTAGCGTGTGAGCATCGCGGTCGTCAGTCGTCGTGCTCGACGCAACGCACGGCGCGTGCGGCGATCGTCAAGTCGAAGCTCGGCGCGATGTTCACGCAAGGTGACGCGAAGTTGTCGCAGAGCGGTGCTTGCGCGGTGCAACGCGTCCCTGCGTTCGCCTTCTTCAACTCCGCCCGTCACGCGTTCGCCCAACGCCGCTACGCTGGCGTCAAGCTCATGAAGCCACGCCAACGCGACGACGCGTGCACCTTCGTGCGTCGGCAGCGAAAGCGCTTCGCGCAGCGATGGGTACAGTGACGACGGGGTCGAAGGCGTCGCCGACTGCTCTATCAACGTCAGCATCGAGGCCGCGGTCACTGGTCGTCGCTCGCCTCAAGAAAAACATCCGCGGTTCCGTCAGCGTGATACGTCACCGAGACATTCCAGGGTCTGCAGCACACCGCGCAGTCTTCGATGTACTCCTGCGAATCGCCCGAACCCGGATCCAACGTGATTTCTACCGGTTCGCCGCAGTAGGGACATTGGCTTTCCTGCATGAGATCGGCGACCCCATCGCCGAGCGGAAACTGCTCGTCGAGCGCGTCATCATGACCGTCGTCGGCGGGGTCCACGATCTCGGCTTCCCAATCGTCAGACTGGCGCATCGGCTCCACGGCGGCATCGCATAGACTGGAGAATATACCGACTCGGGACGGGCTCCGTGACACTTTCACCCGGCCCACGCGTACAAAGATGCATACGCGCACGCGTCATTTTTCTCGCCCATCGCGCCGCGCGATCATCGTACGCGCGTTGGCATTTTTCGCGGTCGTTGTGGCCGGACTCACGGTCTCGACTGTCGCCCGCGCGCAATCGTCTCGACGCGCAGCGCTTACCAATCGGGTCTTTGTCGGGGGACACCTACAAGTCACTGACCCGCGCGGCGAGTTCGGTGAAAATACCGGAACCGGTGGCGGCGTCGGAGTTGCCGCGTGGCTCAGGCTCGACCCAAATGGCGCGTTCAATCTTCGCGCAGACTTGGGCGTTGTCGGTTACGGTAGCTCCACGCGACGTATTCCGTTTGCCAACACCCGCGGATTCGCGGACGAGCCGACTTTGTGACGTACTACATCGGGGCAATCGTCGTCACGTTTTAGCGCTAGTCGTCTGCCTTCGTCCGGCGCTGTTGCTTGGTGTCCGAACGCTGACGCTTGTCCGTCAATCGACGTTCGACGGACGAACGTGTAGGACGTGTGGCCTTCCGCGATCGTGGCACGATTAACGCCCGCGAAATGATGGACACCAGCCGCTCGCACGCCGCGCGCCGATTTTGCAGTTGACTGCGAAATTCACCAGCCACAATGCGCAGCGCACTGTCGCCATCCAGTCGTGACGCGAGCTTGGCCATCACTCGTGAGCGCTGTTCGTCGGTCAGCGCACGCGTGGTCGCAACATTCCACCGCAACTCAATACGCGTTGCGCTGCGATTGACATGCTGTCCACCGGGCCCACTGCCGGTGATCGCGCGCAGCGTGAGTTCGCCGCTCGGAATACGGACGCCCGGTGCCACGTCCAACGCGTCCGCCACCAGCGTGGCCTCGCGCACTTCATGATCACCCATGCGTCGGTGGCGCCACGGCCGCGACACGTTTGTGAACGCGAAGTGCTGCCACGCGTCGTCCGTCCATCGCAACGATCTCCAGCTCTCCATCTGGGTAAGCCACGCGGTCACCCATGCGCGGCAACCGTCCCAACATCGCGAACGCGTACCCGCCAAGCGTGGTCCAGTCGCCCTCGGGAATCGGCAAACGATGATCCGATCGCACGTCGACGAGCGACAGCGAACCCGCCAACTCAAGCACGCCGTTCAACACCAACGCATCGCGCGACTGCTGATCGTATTCATCGACGATGTCGCCAAC
>JANXUN010000243.1 GCA_025356185.1 Gemmatimonadaceae bacterium | reverse complement strand
GGACAACGCGCGGACCAACCTCGTCGGCACGCAGCTTGTCGATTTTGGTTGCGGCCACAATCGTTGGTACCCCGAGGTCGGCCAAAAAGTCCAGCATGACGCGGTCGTCGTCCGTGGGGTCATGGCGCACGTCTAACAGCTGCACGACGCCGCGAATCATGGGACTTCCTGACAGATAGCCTTCGATAAGTGGACGCCACTCAGCTTTGCGCTCTTTCGAAATGCGCGCGTAACCGTACCCAGGCAAATCGGCCAACACGAACGTTTTGTTCACGTTAAAAAAATGAATTTCGCGCGTGCGTCCAGGCGTGTTGCTGACGCGCGCAAATGCTTTGCGCTTCATCAACGTGTTCAATAGTGACGACTTGCCCACATTTGAGCGCCCAGCAAAGGCGATTTCCGGAAGCGTCGGATCGGGGCGCCATCCATCCTTCGTCGCCATCGGCCCTAGATAGTCTAAGTGCCGAATGACGAGCGGATCCGCGTTCACGTGGGGCGCTCGGCGGTGTCGGCGAGTGTCGTGACGTCGCTGCGCGATGTCAAAATCGGCGAACGCAGTGCAAGCGCGAGCACCTCATCCATCGTGCGCACAGGATGCCACGACACGGCACTACGTACCTCTTCGGGCAACTCGGCTAAATCTTTCTTATTCGCGAACGGCACGATGACGTGTGCGATATGATGCCGATGCGCCGCCACGCCTTTCTCGCGAATGCCGCCGATTGGCAACACGCGTCCGCGCAGCGTGATCTCGCCGGTCATCGCGACATCGCCACGCACAGGAATTCCTGTCAGCGCGCTTGCGAGCGCAGTAGCTAACGCGATACCAGCCGAGGGACCGTCCTTTGGCGTCGCGCCCGAGGGCAAGTGGACATGAATGTCGCGCGTGCGATGAAAATCGGGAGCCAGTCCGAGTTGAGCAGCGCGCGAACGCACGTAGCTCAATGCCGCAGCGGCCGATTCTTTAATGACGTCGCCGAGCGTACCTGTCAGTTGCAGGCGTCCACGTCCCGGCACCACGCTCACTTCGATTTCGAGCAGTTCGCCGCCGACGCTGGTGTACGCCAACCCTGCCGCGACACCAACCTGATCGACCAGCAGCATCTCTTCGGGGTCGTGCACCGTTGGGCCAAGCATTGCGGGCAAATGTTCGCGCGTCACAACGGTCACGCCGTCGGCCGACTTTTCCATCACCGCAGAATCTTGACCGTTCTTTCCCGAGATCGTGATCGACGTACCGGCCGCGGATGAATTGCGCGCGATTTTTCGCGCCAGTCTCGCGAGTCGTCGTTCTAAATCGCGCACCCCGGCTTCCTTGGTCCATCCGCGAATGACGGTGACCAACGTTTCCGGATCAATCGACACCAACTCCGGCGTGATGCCATGCGCCATCAACTGACGTGGCAACAGAAAGCGACGAGCGATCGCCAACTTTTCGGGTTCGAGATATCCGGGAAGCCGAATGATTTCCATTCGATCACGCAGCGCCTCAGGAATACCACTCAACGAGTTCGCGGTCGTGATGAACAACACCTGCGACAGGTCGTAGTCGACCTCAAGGAAATGATCATTGAACGCGTGATGCTGCTCGGGATCCAACACTTCGAGCAACGCTGACGCCGGATCACCGCGCCAGTCGCTTCCCAATTTATCGATCTCATCGAGCAGAATGACAGGGTTAATCGTTTCCGCGCGGCGCATCGCTTGAAGAATGCGACCGGGCATCGCGCCAATGTAGGTACGACGATGTCCGCGAATTTCTGCTTCGTCGCGCACGCCGCCGAGGGCCATGCGCACAAAACGCCGACCTAGAGCCTGCGCGATTGATCGGCCGAGCGATGTTTTGCCGACGCCTGGTGGGCCGACTAAACACAAAATGGGGCCGCGAATAGCGCCGACGCGTCCTAAGACAGCGATGTAATCGAGAATGCGATCCTTGACGTCTTCGAGACCGTAGTGATCGCCGTCTAATACGCCGCGCGCGTGTTCCAAATCGATTGTGTCGTCACTACGCGTGTTCCACGGCAGCGCTAACACCCAGTCCAACCAGCCACGCGCAACCGCCGCGTCGGGGGACATCGGCGAACTGCGACGCAGTTTGCGCAACTCGCGATGCGCACGCGTTGCGATCGGTGCTGGCAGTCCGCGTTCGACGATTTGTTTGGCCATCTCTTCGCCTTCGTCGGCCTCGTCCTGCCCCAGCTCTTTGTGAATCGCGCGCAACTGTTCTTGCAAAAAGAATTCGCGCTGATTCTGAAAAAGCGAGCCACGCACCTGTTCATCGATTTTGCGCTCCAGCTTGAGCAGCTCAATTTCGCTGCCCAACAGCTGTACGAGACGATCGCCGAGCACATTCAACGACGGCGACTCGAGCAGCCGCTGACGATGTTCGATGGTGACCTGCAAGTGCGCCGCGATACCAAACGCGAGTCGCTCTTCGTCATCCAATCCTTGCAGCAATCCCACCACTTCAGGCGGAAGCCGACGTTGCAAGCCCGCGTACTCTTCAAACAAGGTCAACGCATGACGAATGCGTGCGTGCGTGTCTTCGTCATCGGCGGGGGCAAGTGGAAACGGCGTGACTTGCGCCTCAAACAGCGGACTGCCTTTCGCACTCGAAAAGCGCTGCACTTTGACGCGCGTCATCCCTTCGACCAAAATTTTGGTCGTGCCTCCGGTCAGTCGCGTGACTTGCTGCAAACGTCCAACGACTCCGATACGGTGCAAATCGGACGCGGCCGGCGTGTGGACATCGGCCGAGCGTTGTGTGACGATGAGGAGTTCTTTGTTGCCCTCGGTGGCGTCGGCGACAGCGGCGAGTGATCCCGCACGGCCGATCAGCAGGGGCATGGCGACGTGGGGGAATAACACCACGTCGCGAAGCGGGAGGACCGGCAGCCGTTGCCGCTTGGTACCGGTCTTCAGAGGTTGGCGCGGACTCAGGCTTCCTTCTTCTGGCGCTTGGGCGCGATTTCGAGGAGCGGCGGGCCACCGGTAATGACCGAGGCTTCGGTAACGCGAACTTCAACGACATCATCACGCGACGGCAAATCAAACATCGTGTCTTGCAGCGTCTCTTCGAGAATGGCGCGCAATCCACGCGCACCCGTACCACGCTTTAGCGCCTTGTAGGCGACCGCACGCAGCGCGGATTCTTCGAACGTGATTTTGACTTCTTCAAGATCGAAGAGGCGCTGATACTGTTTGGTGAGCGCGTTTTTCGGCTCTTTCAGAATTTGTACGAGTGCGTCTTCGTCGAGCGCTTCGAGCGGCACGCACACCGGCAATCGCCCCACGAGTTCGGGGATGATGCCAAATCGCAGCAGGTCATCCGGCTCGACTTCAGCGAACGGCGTTTTGGGCGTGGTTTTGCCAATTGGCGTCACCTTCGCGTCGCTGGGTTTTTTCGGGTCAAACCCAATCTGTCGACGTCCGATGCGTGACTCGATGATCTTTTCGAGACCATCAAATGCGCCGCCGCAGATAAACAGAATGTCTTTGGTGTTGATCTGAATGTATTCCTGCTGCGGATGCTTACGGCCACCCTGCGGCGGAACACTGGCGATGGTGCCTTCGAGGATTTTGAGCAGCGCCTGCTGCACGCCTTCTCCGGAGACATCGCGCGTGATGGACGGATTCTCTGACTTGCGCGCGATCTTGTCGATTTCGTCGATGTACACAATGCCGCGTTCACACTCAGCGACATTAAAATCGCCGGCTTGCAGCAATCGCACGAGAATGTTTTCGACATCTTCGCCGACGTAGCCTGCTTCGGTCAGTGTCGTCGCGTCCGCGATCGTGAACGGCACATCGAGGATGCGCGCGAGCGTCTGCGCCAACAGCGTCTTACCGACGCCCGTCGGTCCAATCAACAGAATGTTGGACTTGTCGAGCTCGACGTCGTCCTCGCGCGCAGTGCCGGCCGCGTTGATGCGCTTGTAGTGATTGTAGACGGCCACAGAGAGCGCTTTTTTGGCGTGCTCTTGTCCGATCACATACTGATCGAGAATGGCTTTGATGTCGCGCGGAATCGGAACCTGCGTGATCGCTTCCGCGACCTCGCGTTCTTCATCCTCGGCGAGAATTTCGTTGCAAAGCGCGATGCATTCGTTGCAGATGTACACGGACGGGCCGGAGATGAATTTCCGAACCGCGTCCTTGGATTTTCCGCAGAAGGAACAACGCAGGTGCTTGTCGTGAGACATGTCGATCCAAGCAGGTGGGCGATAGGCCGCCAGGAGACGGCCCCTACCGTAGTTAACCCATCCAGACGGGCAGGGTCAAGCGAAATGCGTCCCCGATACTGAGCAGCGGAGGGACACTCAGGGAAAAGTGTCGGCAGCTACTCGAAAAACCGTCACAATTGTGAACCGACCGTGCCTTCCGGGACCCTGTTCTCATACACCGGAAACGGCATCATGGACGCGGCCTGCCGTCTATGGGCACCCGCGGGCCCCGCTCTCGCGTGTTGGCGACTGCCAGCGTGGCATCCCACTGTGACGCAAAAAGCGCGGAGCTCCTGCTCGCTCCGCACTTTTTGAGAAAACTCCACGCTAACCGGTCTTTTGCGGGCGACTAGCGAACTCCGACCAGCTCCGCCTGATGCGCGATGACATTGTCGACCAAGCCGTACACCTTGGCTTCTTCGGCCGACATGAAGCGATCGCGATCTGTGTCGCGTTCGACCTGCTCAACTTGACGTCCTGAGTGCTTCGCCATCAGCTCGTTCATCTTGGAACGCAGGTACAGAATTTCGCGCGCCTGAATTTCGATGTCCGACGCGGATCCGCCGCCGCCGTTTTGTGACGGCTGGTGAATCATGATGCGCGAATGCGGAAGCGCAGCGCGTTTTCCGGCAGCACCTGCACACAGCAAGAACGCGCCCATGCTGGCCGCCATACCCATGCACGTCGTGTAGACGGGCGCTTTGATGAACTGCATGGTGTCGTACATCGCTAAGCCGGCAGACACACTGCCGCCCGGCGAGTTGATGTAGAGGTGGATGGGCTTCTCAGGGTTATCGGCCTCGAGAAAGAGCATCTGGGCGATGATGATGTTCGCGACGTCGTCGTTGATCGGCGAGCCGAGAAACACAATGCGGTCCATGAGCAACCGCGAAAAGATGTCGTACGTGCGCTCACCGCGGCTGGACCGCTCGATGATGTACGGCATGTAAATCGATGCCATGTAAAGCCCCGACTAGAGTGAGTTGTGTTCAAGCAACCACGCAAACACGCGATCTTCGGTGATCTCGCGCTCGATTTCCTGCAAACGTCCGGCTTTTTGGAGTTGCGCGTATACTTGCCCCGGATCGACGTTCCGGGTCTTTGCCATCTCTTCGATACGCGTGTCAACGTCGGCCGAACTGGCCGTCAACGATTCACGTTCGGCGAGTGAGTCGACGATCAAATCGCGACGCACCTGGCGTTCGGCCATTGGACGAAACTCGTCGACGAAGCGCGCCTTCTCTGCATCGGGCACGCCGTACATCTGCATGTATCCATCGATCAGTTGACGCACCCAGCTATTCGGTACTTCGAACGGGTTCGCTTCGACGATCTTGTCGATGAGCTGTGCACGCAGTTCGGCGTCCGCATCGCGACGACCGTGTTCACTCATGTCGGTGCGCACCGCGGCACGGAGCGCGTCTACGGTATCAAAGTCACCGATTTCGCGCGCGAAGGCGTCGTCGAGCGCGGGCAACGATTTCCGCTTCACGTCGTTCAGTGTGACGCGCGCATTTTTTGAAACACCGCGCTGCTTTTCTTCAGGAAAATCATCAGGCCAACGCACGGAGCGCTCGACGGTCTCGCCCGGCTTCGCTTCCATGATCAACTCTTCGATCGCGGCAATCGCCTGACCGCCGCCCAACACAACGCGATACTCGCGTCCATCGGGCATCGTGCCGTCGTCGTCTGCCGTCGAGAGCATCACGGTCACCATATCGCCAGGCGCCGGCTTGTCTTCGATAGGCGCCCAATCGGCTTTTTGTTCACGCAAGCGCTCGATTTGCGCATCGATCAACTCGTCGGTGACCACCGAATCGCGGCGCGTTACGGAAAATCCAGTGACCGTGTTGAGCGCTAACTCGGGGCGCAGCTCGCAGTGCAGCTCAAACTCGAGCGGCTGTCCGGGTTCCGCCTTGACGTCGTGCACGTGTGGCTGCGTCGCGAGTTTCAGTCCCTCGCGCTCGACGGCTTCCTTAAACGCCTCGTTGATAACGAGTTCGATGGCTTCCTGACGGATCTGTTCCGCGAAACGCTTCCGGACCATCGATGCCGGCGCCTTTCCAGGACGGAACCCCGGGAGACGCGCTTGGCTCGCGTATTTCTTGGCCGCCTGATCTTCGTACGACGCAACGGTTTCAGTCGGGACAGAAATCTGCAGTCGGCGAGAAATGCCGGAGTCCTGCTTGGGGACGATTGTGATGTTCATCCACGCAATTTAGCGGAACGCGAAGTGCAGGTGCACTGCAGGGAACGGCGGGTGAAACTGCGGGTTGACTGCAAACCTGTAGCTCGAGGTTCACCGAAGCACTGCGGGCGGTGGTTTGACTGCGGAACAGCAGGCGGGGGAACTGCGGGAGACTTCACCCGCAGGTTACCCGCCGCTGAAGTCCCCCGCAGT
>JANXUN010000240.1 GCA_025356185.1 Gemmatimonadaceae bacterium | reverse complement strand
CGAGGCACTTTGCCGCCTCTGCCGCCCGCGACGACGTGCGCACGCGCACCGGATATCCGCGCGCATCGACGACGCGTTGCCGTAGCGCATCACCAATCATCGTGCGACGCGCGGTGGTTCCGCCATGCAGGAGAATTACAGGATTCATGAGGCGCGCGCGAAATTGTGCAGCAGCGTGTGCAGCAGTTCGTTGTTGAGCTGGTGCGTACCCGCAAAAGACAACACGCGGTGCGGGATTGCCAGCTCCCGCACGGCGGTGATCGCGGCTTCGCGATACGCGTCAGTCGCAAATTCGTCGTTGTCGCCCGTGACCAGAACGAGTTCTGCGTGCTTCATGTTGCGTAGAAACCCGTCGCGATGCACATCGTTCGCAAATCCGCCGGCCCACGCAACGAACAACGCCGGGCGCGCGACGCCGTCGCCGATCCATCGCATCGCCGTCGCGACGCCTTGACTAAATCCCAACACCGCGACGCGCGGCGCGTGCCCGCGAGCTGTTGTTGATTCGGCGACCACTTCGTCGTGTACCGCGTTGAGCCACCGATGCGCATCGGCGATTTCCGTGTCGCGTGACTCGCGCGTGAGCCACGTTGCGCCTATTCGCTGCAAGTGCCCACCGTCGGCGCGCGGCATTTCGATGTAGAATCTCGACAGACCTTCGGGCGCGATCACGCACGTACCCTCAGGGATGGCGTCCGCAAATGGGCGCACGAATCGCGGCGCGAGCATGCCGTACCCGTGCAGCGCAATCCATATGTGCGTGGCCTGCGCAGGCTCGGCGCCCACCACGACGTATCGCGCCGTCCGTTGCGTTGTGCGCTCGCGGACACGCGGGTCAGCGGGACGCGGCTCGCTTCCCGTCATGCGATGTACGCGACTGCCGAGATTTCGACCATGATTCCGCGTAACTGCGCACCGACGACGGCTCGCGTCGGATAAGGCGCAGTGAACACCGTCTTGTACACCTCGTTGAAACGGCCCCAGTTGTCTTCGTCGGACAAATACACGGTCACACTGACGACCTGCTGGAGCGTCGCACCGCCCGCTTTCAGAATACGTTCGACGTTCGCGAGCGTCACGCGGGTTTGTTCTTCGATCGTTGTGCCAATGATTTGCGAAGTCGCGGGATCACGTGGAGTTTGTCCGGAGACAAACAGCAGCGAACCGGCACGAACGCCCGGCGAATACGCACCAGCAGGTGCGGGGACGGTGGGCAGGACGATCGGTGTCCAGTCGCGATCAGTTGTAGACATCAGTGGTCACAGAAGAAGGTGGCGTAGATCTTTGGCGGAGGCGGCATGTCGACGTTCCTTGAGCAGCTCGAAACGCCGGTACCGGTCGTGGACCTCGACCGCATGGCGATGAATCTGGACCGAATGGCGGCGTACGCCACCCTGCACGGCCTGCAATTACGTCCCCACGTCAAAACCCACAAGTCGCCGCGTATTGCGGCTGAGCAGCTCCGTCAGGGCGCGGTGGGGCTTACGTGTGCGACGCTGCGCGAGGCCGAGGTGATGAGCGAGGTGTGCGACGACCTGCTGGTCGCGTATCCGCCCGTTGGAGCGGCGCGTCTGGAACGACTGGCGCGATTGCCGCAACATGTGCGGGTCGCGGTCTCGGCTGATGATGCCGCCGCGCTTCCTGCGCTGTCGGTTGCAGCGAAACTTGGGCGACGCTCCTTTGACGTGTTTGTGGAAGCCGATGTGGGCATGCACCGCGTCGGCGTCTCCAATCCGGACCGGGCGGTGCTGTTGGCCAAGGCCATTCACGACACCTCGCATTTGGAATTTGGTGGCGTGTTGTTCTATCCGGGGCATATCCGTCAAAATGTACCAGATCAGTCGGGTGCGCTTGCGGCGCTTGGCACAGACTTAGCGCGCTACATCGATGCGCTGCGCGACGCCGGCTTGCCGCCGCGCGTTGTGAGTGGCGGTTCTACGCCCGCTGCATGGCGTTTTCACGAAGTGCCGGGTGTGACTGAAGTGCGCCCCGGAACATACGTGTACAACGATCGCACGACGGCGATGATCGGTGCATGCGATTGGGATGACTGCGCACTTACGGTGCTCGCGACGGTGGTGAGTGTGGCTGTGAAAGGGCAAGCCGTGATTGATGCGGGCACGAAAGCGTTAGGACGCGAGCCGATTCGCGCCGAAGGTGATGGATTTGGCGCAGTGCTCGATCATCCGGAGGTTGTGGTATCGCGCATGTCGGAGGAGCACGGCATACTTGATTTATCCAAGTCAGACTGGAAGCCGCGGCTCGGAGATTTAGTGCGCATTGTACCGAATCATGTGTGCATTGTGGTGCATTTGTTTGACGAGATCATTGGTGTTCGCGGACACGCGGTGGAAACGCAGTGGCCAGTGGCGGCGCGTGGGCGTGGTCCCGCGTACGAAGAAGTCGACAAGGGCCCGTCGCGACCGCGTGCGGTGAAAGACGAAGCGCGCTAGTGGCGCGCCCAGATCACGATGCTGCCGCAACCGCTGAGAGCGGGCTGGAACTGCGGGGGAACGGTTCCCGCGTAGATTTCAATGCCGATGATTTCGCTGGGTAGCACAAAGGCGTCCAGGTCGCCGGCGGTGAGTCCGTTCATGTAGCTGCCGTTGAGATAGATCGCGGGGGCGCAATCGTCGAAGCCGCCGCCGCGCATGCTCACCACGCCCGATTCCATCTTCACGCCTGGCATCATGCGAAACACATCCGATGTGACCATCGGATTCAACTTCAAGATGTCTTTGTTCGTCATGAAATGTCCCATCTGCGAGCGGCTGCGCTCCTGAAAGTCGATGAGCGCACGCGTGCCTTGCGCCCGCGACGCCAGCACGCGGACAGTGTCCAGCACGGACTTGAGCGTGACCAGTGCGAGCTTCACTGGCGCCACATTGTCGATCACTTCGACCGATTGACGACCCGGATAAAAGCCGACGGCACGTACTTCAAGCATTCGCGTTCCCGCAGGCGCGTCGGCGATTGTCCACTCGCCTTTCTCATTTGCGCGCGTTGATGGACCGTTCGTGATGCTCACCTGCGCATTCGGAAGCGGCCGATTGCCGTTTGCCGCAACCACGGTCCCGCTCAGTCGCCCGTCGCCGACGCGCATTCGCTTTATTGCAGTCGCGGTCGCGGTCGCTGCCGCAGCGGCCGCCTCGGCGCTCGAGTCGTTCGTGATCGTGACGACGCCGGCAGCGCGATCTTGAGCGCGCGGAACCGATCGCGCCGCACCCAGGTGCAGGTCGCGTCGCAAGAATCCATCGGAAGGGACAGTGATCTCTATGACGTCTGTGCTGTCCACACCGCGCGTGGCCATCACTGACATCGTTCCTGGGCTTGGAGTATTGCAGATCGCATACCAGCCGTTCTCCTTGGTGGTCACGATGTGCCGCGGCGTTCTGCGACTAAACCCCTTCACGCTGATCGACAACTCCACCCACTCACTTTCGACGCGCACGCTGTCTTTCGGTGAGCGTGCTTTCGCGTCGCGCACGATTCCCATCACCAGACCACCGTTGTTTGTTGCCGACGGTGGCCCGCACACTGCCGTGCGCAGTCGCGCGCGCGTCGGCACGGCAAGATTCGCGCGCACCGACCAGTGATCTTGAACGTGGACTTCGCGCACGATCGGGTCGAGTCCTAACGAGTCGAGCACGGGATGGAAGAATCCCAGCGAATATTGGCCGTCTGGAACAGAGTCAAATGCAAAACGGCCCAGCCAATCGGCCTGCACCGTGCGTCCAAATTTTCCGCTTTCCATCGACACCAACTGCACCATCGCTCCGGCAAGCGTTCCGAAGGCGATGCTGTCATACACGGCGCCGCTCACCGCCGCGCCGGTCTGTCCCCGCACCGCCGAGGGATCACGCACAGGATCGCGACGTCCGACCACCTGCGCGCCGACGTCGCTCGCCGCGCCAAGCAGCGTCACCATCGCGATCACGATCGCCGAATGTGGTGCTCTCAAAAGCCGCACGGATCCGATGCTTGAGGAGGGAAAATCGCTCGCGCACAGTTGCGATGTGAACAATATTTCCCTTGTACCCCCCTTTCCGCGAGAGTGCACCGTGCGAAGCAAGCCGAATGTGCCCAGACGTTTTCGTCATTGGATCGCCCTCGGCCCCCTCCTCGGGCTCACCGCCGCAGCGTGTGCGCATCCGGTGCTCATTCGCAGTAGTGCCACGCTCGAATCCTCAAGACGCGTCGCTAACGCCGTCGCCGTCACCAATGAAGACCAATCTGACGTCGAGCCACCTACAGTCGTCGTACGCGACTTCTGGCGGTCGTCTGCGGCCTCCGTCGTTGGATGGAGTGCGGACGAGTCGTGGCAAGGACTGCGCTCATCCATCCGCAACGACGGCACGCTTATCCGTGATCACGCGCTCTACGTCAGCGCGTACGCAGTCTCCGATTGGCGCCTCTTTGCGTCGGCTGAATGGCACGCGGTCGTTCAGGACTCGGTGAATCCGTCCGTGCTGCTGCGAAATGGTGTGCAGTTTGATGCATCTAACTGCATCGGGCGACGCGGCTGCTCGCCTCCGCTGTATCTCAGCGCACGATTGCCAGACTCATTGCTGCGTTCGAGTCGCGACGACATCACCGTAACGCTTCATGCACGGAACGGCGAAGCGTCCGTCATCACGTTGCATCACGATTTGATCACCTCGTATCTCGCGGTGGTGGATTCGCTCACATTCGCGCGTCGCAAAGCGCAGTGAAGCAGTTGGCGCGGGTGCGCATCGCGATCGTGCTCGCGCGTGCGTTCTTCGCGTTCGGCACTGCTCCGCTGCGCGCGCAGGCGGCACCACCGCCAACGGCCGCGGCGCAGAATCCGTCACCGATGAGCGAGTCCACACGCGCGCACGAACGTCTCGTGCAACGCGCGCTACGCGGAACGGTGCGCTCGTTTGCCGGGCCAGACGGAAAGCCGGTCGAGCTGTACATCCCGGCGAACATGAGCGGGCGAAGGTCTTTTCCACTCGTGCTCCACTTTCACGGGGCGGCGTGGGTTGCACATCGCGCCGCCGAAGACTTGGGCAATCACACGGTCTGCGCGGTTTTGAATTTGGGAACGGGATCGGGCGTGTACGATCGCGCGTTTCGTATGCCCGGCGCACTCGACTCGCTCGTCGAGAGCATTGCACGCGAAGTCGCGCTGGTAACGACCACGCGGGCAGTCGCAGAGCGCGTCACGCTCACCGGTTGGTCGGCGGGCCACGGCGCGATTCGCGCGATTCTGCGTCAACCCAACGGAGCCACCGGGATTTATGCCGTGATGCTCTTGGACGGCATGCACACCTCTTATATCCCCGAAGCAACACCGCTGGCCGCTGGCGGCATGATCGACAGCACAAATCTCACAGCACTCACCGACTTTGCTCGCGCGGCCGTGCGGGGTGAGAAGCGCATGCTGGTTACGCACTCAGAAATTTTTCCCGGCACATTTGTCAGTACCACAGAAACGGCGGATTGGATGCTGCAATCGTTGGGACTTTCGCGTCAACACGTACTGAAGTGGGGCCCGCGAGGACTGCAACAGCTCAGTGAAGTTCGCACAGGACACTTCGAACTGATGGGCTTTGCTGGAAACTCGGCGCCCGATCATGTCGATCAGTTGCACGCGATGCCGGAACTGCTCAAACGCTTGCTCAAATAGCCGATGTGTATTCGGCGATAGACACAAACGCCCCGGCAATTGCCGGGGCGTTTGTGTTTGGCTTCGAAAATCCCGCGGTGCTATCTGTTTGCCGTGTTATCAAGAAACGGGCGATTGGTAGCCGTGGTCGACACAACCGTGATGTCGCCACGTGCGGAGATCGTATAAATCTTTCCCGCCACAAAACTCACTGCCGTCCGGGAGATCGCATTCGTGGACGATCCCGACGTGCGCGTATTGAGATCATACACGCCCGCAGGAACTGCGACGAACGCGCCTGCTGCTTTGTACGCTACCAATCCGCCAACGGCCGATTCGGTGAGCGTCGTGGTGTTTTTCGCGTACAACGTCATCGGGCTTGAGTTCGAGATTGCGTTCACAAATCGAACGTATGCCTGCGTGTAGTCGTATGCCGCATCAAACGGATCTTCCACGATGAAGCCTTCCACCGTCTTCGCGGTCGCGTCGTAAAAGCCACTCAAATACACCGAGTAGGCTTTGTCGGCGGTGAGCGCGCCGGTCACCGTCGACACGGTCAGATCCTTGTCGACTGTGGCAGCGACCTTTCCGGTAATGGCGTAGCTGCCAGCATCGATGGCGGAGTAGAAGCCATTGGCTCCCACGCTGCCGTACGACACGCCAGTGACGGCTTCGGCGCCGGTTGCCGACGTGGTCGCCGTCATCTTTTGCGCACCCGCGTAAAAGTTCACGCTTGGTGCGTTGACGCCAAAGTTAAAGAAGCGAATACGAACACTCGGCAACGTGCCCGTGATGGTTTGTACCGCGTTCTTTTCACACGATGCGAGCGCGAACGCGCTCAGCACCACTGCAAGGGTTCTGAGAGTTTTCATCGCTCGGATTACGGGTTGATGATCCACATCGGTTTCGTGTGGTAGTCGAGCGCGAGGCCGCCGATCACGTCGAGGCCCGCCCGATTCCACACGTATTCGGAGTTGTAGCGCGGACGAATGCGCTGCACGATTTTGGCGCTGTTGTCGGGATACAGATTAGTTGGTGCGGCGAAGCCGGGATACACCTGCACTCCACTCGCCGGGTCTATGTCGGTGTAATGATAGCGACGTAAATCCATCCAGATCTCGTCATGCCCCCATCCCCACAGCGCGATGTACTTCTGCGACATGATCTGGGTGAGCGTGAGACTGGCTGGCGTTGCCGGCACGATCGCCGCAGACGCGAGAAACGCTGACTTTTCCGCTGCAGAAATCTGCGTCGGTGACTGTCCGTTGTCCTGGTTTCGCGAGTTCACGAAGTCGATGTGCGACGACACGCCGTTGGTATAGGCCTGCAATGCCCCGGCCTTATCGCCAGACTTATACAGCGCTTCCGCCTTGATGAACTGCACCTCGGAATACGTCATCACCGGCAGCTTGACCTTGTCATCGAAGACATAGCGGCCGGGAACCCCCGTTCCGCCCGTGCCCGCGAATCCAAAGAAATTGTTGGGCTGCTGCGCCGTGGCAAGCGCACCGAAACCCACCACGTTCACGTCAAGCCCGCGATATACACCGTCCGGCGCTGCGGACATCATTCGGCTCATGCGCGGATCCACCACGCCGCCGAACACCGTGCCGTTCACGAGACCGACTGAGAACGCCGTCTGTCGATATGTAGTAACGTTGCTACGAAAGCGCCCGAGGAAGTTGTAGTCCTCGCCGCTGCCGACTGTGCCCGGATACTTCATAATTGCGTCGTCGGCATTGCTCAGGAACGACTTGTTGACGGCAGCAACGACGTCGGCCGGTTTGTACGTGCTCTTGTTCGAGTAGTGATTCAAATTGAGCGCGAGCATGCCGTACGCCAGCTTGAGCCACTTGGTGCGATCTCCGCCGTAGAGCACGTCGGTACGTCCCATATAGGCGGCGTCAACGGCACCGTCACTCCGCGAAAGATTTTCGATCGCCTTATTGAGCAATCGCTGGATTTCCGTGTACGCGTACTCTTGCGTGTCATAGTCAAACGTATACCGCGACGGATCGATCGCTTCTTTGACGATGATTTCGCCGTGCAGGTCGGTCGTGACTTGCCACCCCCACGCCTTGAGCACGTAGCCGACACCCAGTATGTCCCAGCGCTGCTCGGCTTCGGCCTTGGTCATCATATCGACCAGGTTCTGCCCCAACGACCAGTATGCATCGCGCCACTGCTGCGCGGCGTTGTCGCTGGACGGGTCATAGCCCATGCGATCCCACGTGCTGAGCGACGCGCCCGGCAGCGTCCACTCTTGTGCGTAGCGCCCAACGAATCGCCCGTCATACTGCGGCGATGTCACCATCCAGTGAATCATCGGCGCGAGATAGAGATTCGCCGACACCGTTTGGGGTGCGTTCGGATTGTCGTTAATGTCGAGAAAACTTTTGCAACTGGATGCCAGCGTAAGGGAGCCGATCACCAGCGCGCTGCGAAGGATTCGCATCGAGTGTTTGGGCAGTAGTGAGGTGTGCATGGCACGAGACGGGTTTGCGTTGTGAAGTCTCATGGTTAGTACCTCATTTTGATGCCGAACGAGATACCGCGCGGCATTGGGAAATTGCCGTAGTCGATACCTTGTCCGCCGGAACCGCCGACCGCGGCCGAATTGCCGTTCACGATCGGATCAAGTCCCGTGTAGTTCGTGAAGAGCAACAAGTCGCTGCCGGTGACGAACACGTTCACGTCACGAGCGTTCATGTACTTGCCTGGCAACGCGTAGCGCAACGTGACATCACGCAACCGCACCCAGTTGATGTTCTTCTCGATGTACAGCTCTTCGCTGATGTTCGTGTAGTACCCGTTTTGCTGCGACGGAATAACAACAATGTTGTTCGCCGTTGGCGTGGTGCTGTTTTCCTTGCCGTCGCGCAACACGCCGGTGATCACACGCGGCTTTTCGCGGTCAAGTGTGCTCGTCGCCAGTCCGCGCGTCGCGAGGAAGTGTTCCGTGGCGTTGAACACGTCGCCACCCTTTCGGATATCGACCAAGAAGCTCAACTGCGCGTTCTTGTAGCGGAACGTGTTGGTCAAGCCGATGGTGAACTTGGGCGTACGGTCGTAACCGGCATCGATGAACCCCGTCGACCGAATCGGCAATCCGCTGGTCGGGTCGATCAGCAGCTGGTTCGCGGCGTTGCGCAGGTAGAACAGGCCGGTCAGCGAGCGCGTGGACAAACCTGCCGACACACCGTTGCGCACGTTGGCGTAGAGCCACGTATCTGACACGTACGATTCCGGCAGCGCGTTTGGCAGCGCGAGCACCTTGCCATGCGTCGATTCGATATTCGCAATGAAGTCCCACGACACGCTGCGCGTCAGCACCGGCGTTGCGCGCAACGTGGCTTCAATCCCCTGGTTGCGCGTTACCGCGCCGTTCAAGTTGAGCAGGATAAATCCTGTCGCGTAACTGCCGCGAAGGTCGTTCACAATCTGATCGCGCGTCTGCTTGCGATACACCGTGACATCGAGCCCGAGACGATTTTTGAACCAGCTCAGCTCCGTTCCGATCTCGCGCGATTCAGCAAACTCCGGGCTGAGCGCGAGGTTGGGTCCGGTGAAGCCGTAACCATAACCGCCGCTCGTGGTCAGCTTGTACTCGAGCGAAGGCTTGTACGCGTACGGTCGCGCGTCTTTGCCCACTTCGGCATAACTGGCGCGCAGCTTGCCGGTCATGAATTTACCCAGCGCCGGTACCGCGTCGGTGAAAATGAAGCTCGTGGCGAACGACGGATAAAAGAACGAGTTACGTACGACCGGAATCGTGGACGTCCAGTCGTTACGACCAGTCACCGTAAAGTACAGCCAATCTTTCCAATCCAACGTCGCGCTTCCAAAGGCACTGAGCAGGCGGCGCTGCGAAATCACAGTACGATTGTTACGTGTCGCCGTGTTATTGATTGAAACGAAGTTCGGATCGAGGTAATTCGTGCCGAGCAAACCATCAGTTTCCGATTTCGCATCCTGCAGCTGGTCTCCCAACAGTCCGTTAATCGACAAATCCTTGGTAATCGCGTATCGATTGAAGCTCAGGACCTGCTGCACGTTGATGTTTCGTGTGTTGTCTGTAGCCTGATCGAGGATGCCACCGGCCGAGTTTCCGTACACGCTCTCAGGGTGCCGCTGGATCAGCGTTGAGTTGGCGTATCCATCGGACCCAATGTTGGTCTTCAGTGACGCCCACGAGACCGGCGACAGCGTGATACCGAGATTCAGGAGCAGCCGATTGTTGTCCGAATAATTCTTATTCTTGTTGACGTTGAAATACGGATTGTCGGTTTCGGTGTTCTGCGCCAATTGTGTCACGCGACGGCGATTGCCTGCGGGCGTGAGATAATCTGCGGCGTTGTCAGTGGTCGGCCACAGCAACAAACCGATAAGCGGACCATCGGTGCCTTTGAACGCCTGATCGTTTTTCGCCTTGGCGAACTGAAACGACAGGTCGGTGTTGAGCCAGGTCGTCACCTGGGCCTGTGTGCGCCCAGTCAGATTGATACGCGTGTAGTCCGAGTTGGGAACTACACTCCCCTGCTGATCACCGGCGACCGCGACGCGATAGTTAATGCGGTTGTCTGCCGTCGCGCCATTCACCGAGAGATTATGCTGCTGGGTGAACGCACGCTGGAAGAAACCACCAACGTTGTTATAAAACTGCGTTCCGGCCGCGTACGGCGCGCCAAAGTACGAGAAAGAACCAAGTCCGCCAGCCGCTACGGAAGTTGGCGAGTACACTTGTTGAACCGTTGGCGCACTTCTCACATTGTCGATGCGGAAGTTGTTGCTGTACTGGAATCCGCCCGTGCCTGCTTGTCCGCGCTTGGTGGTAATAACGATCGCACCATTCGCGGCGTCGATGCCGTACAGGGCAGCCGCCTCGGGACCCTTGAGCACGACCATGCTCTCGATGTCTTCCGGATTGATATCGGCCGCGCGATTGGTGAAGTCCAAACCGCGATTGTTAAACGCGGTCGTTGAACCCGGCGCGTCAGATGCGAGCTGGTTGGTGTTCATCGTTTTGTTATCGAGCGGCAAACCGTCGATGATCATCAGCGGCTGGTTGCTGCTCGAGATCGAGCTGATTCCGCGAATTGTGATCGACGCCGATGAACCAGGTACGCCCGAGCTGCTCGTTACTTCAACGCCTGCCACACGCCCCTGCAGCGCGTTCACGAAATTTTCGCGACCGGTCGCGGCGACATCAGCACCATCAACCGTCTGTTGCGACGTGCCGAGGTTACGCTGCGTGGTCGTCTGTCCGAGCGCCGTCACGACGACGGCATCAAGGTTGAACGCCACGCGCTTGAGCGTCACGTTGATGACGCTCGTGGCGCCGATGGTGCGTTCCTCCGGCGCGTTGCCGATCAGGCGGTACTGCAACACCTGGCCCGCTTCAGCGCGGAGCGAGTAGTTGCCGTCGGAGTTGGTGGAGGTGCCAAGGCCGGTGCCTTTGATGACAACCGCAACGCCTGGCAGCGGTGCCCCGACCTCGCTCGTCACCTTGCCGGTGACTGTCTTCTGTTGTGCGAGCAATGGCGTCGCGCAAAGGAAGGTGCCCATCAACAGCATGAGGGCTCGTTTCTTCATGGTCACGTGATCCAGA
>JANXUN010000157.1 GCA_025356185.1 Gemmatimonadaceae bacterium | reverse complement strand
CATCGCCGCCGACCTCGCGCGCGAACAAAACGTGTCATCGCCACTGCTGCAGCTCACGGCTGAGCTCTTTCGCATGGCGCACGACGAGCTCGGCGAGGTTGCCGATCACGTCGAAGCGGTGCGTGTCGCCGAACGTCTCGGTGGCGCGCAAATCGGAGGCACTCGCGCGTGAGTACGATCGTAAGTCCAGACGAGATTCGCGCGCACTTTCCCGCGCTACTGCGTCGCGAAGGTAACACCCCCGTTGCGTATTTCGACGGGCCGGGTGGCACGCAAGTACCGACGCAGGTCGCCAGCGCGATCACCGACTACTTGCTCCATCACAACGCCAACACGCATTGGGCGTACCCAACGAGCGCTGAAACCGACGCGATGCTGTCTCATGCGCGCGAAGTGCTCGCCGATTTTCTAGGCGCAAGCGCTGGTGAGATTTCGTTTGGTGCGAATATGACCACGATTCTCTTTCACATTGCGCGCGCCATCGGACGCACACTCGTGCCGGGTGATGAGATCATCGTCACCGAACTCGATCATCACGCCAACATCGCACCCTGGCAAGCGCTTGCCAAGGAACGTGGCGCCGTGTTGCGATGGGTGCCGCTCGACGTCATGACGTTTCGACACGAGGTCGGCGCGTTCGAGCGGTTGCTGTCTCCGCGCACCAAGGTCGTTGCCGTGGGAGCCGCGTCAAACATTCTCGGCACGATCAGCGACGTCAAATCCATGGTCGCGAAGGCGCGCGCTGTCGGCGCGATCACGATCGTCGATGCCGTGCACTACGCGCCGCACGTGCGTGTTGATGCGCGTGACTTTGGCGCCGATTTTGTACTGTGCAGCGCGTACAAGTTTTACGGTCCGCACATCGGCATCTGTTATGGAAGGCACGACGCGACGGCGGCGCTCGATCTGCCGCGTCTCGAACCGGCGCCGGATTACGTTCCCGAGTGTCTGGAAACCGGCACGCAGAATCACGAAGGAATGGTTGGTGCCGCGGCCGCCGTGGAATTTCTCGCGTCGCTGGCCATCGATCAGTCATCTTCGCGACGTGCCCGGCTGGCGACGGTCATGCACGCGCTGCATGAGCGCGGCGACGCGCTCTGCGCGCAAATGTATGACGGGTTGAAACGAATCGACGGCGTAAAAGTGTACGGACCGCCGCCGGGCTCCGCGCGAACGGCTACGGTCTCCTTTCACGTTGGCGGCTACACCTCGGAATATGTCGCGCGCGCACTGGTCGCCCGCGGGCTATATGTGTCGCACGGGGATTTTTACGCAACAACAGTCGCGCGTCGATTGGGATACGCGGACGAAGGGTTGGTGCGCGCTGGCTGCTCGTGCTATACCACTTCCGAAGAAGTCGCGCGCCTCGTCGACGGCGTGCGGGCCCTTGCAGCGGGGGCCTACTGAACGCGCGACGAAGTCTTCTCGCCGCATGCGCCTGCGTGTGGGCCGCTGCCTGCGCACGTGATGATCGGTCGGCGGTGCCGCCTGACGCGGAGTTTCTGTTCGCGGCGGGCGACTCGACGTTTTGGGTGCGAAGTGGTGCAGAGGGGCTGCGCGTGCGCAGCGCACCGATTTTGCTTACCCAAGTCGATGGACATTTCATCGAAGTCTTTATTGCCGATGGCGGCGCGGACTTCACCGACGCGTCGTTCACCAGCGCGCACCTCTTCGCGCGCGATGTGACCCGCAAAGATTCACTGTCGCTCTTTCACGACGATCGCGTACAGCACGAAGCGGAACGATGGAACGCCCGGCACCCGGGTGAAGAGCCGATCGATCTCGACAGCGA
This sequence comes from Gemmatimonadaceae bacterium, assembly GCA_025356185.1. Lineage (GTDB taxonomy): Bacteria > Gemmatimonadota > Gemmatimonadetes > Gemmatimonadales > Gemmatimonadaceae > Gemmatimonas. Next base: position 10,948 of record JANXUN010000157.1, on the reverse strand, counting down.
TCAAGTGCCGAGTGACCCCCGAACGGTCGTGTCGGAAGAGATTGAGGTACTCGATGTGCATGGACCGTGGGTCACGTTCAATCATCTGCTGGACATCGATCTCGAGAACAAAGAACCGCATCATCATATGGGCCACCGGTACGTGGTGGACGTCCGCACTGGCATGCGCACTTCGTTGCAGTCACTGTTTGGAGACGCCGAAGCGCATCGCATTATTGCACAGGCAAAGCAGTCGTTCAAACAGCTCGGCGATTCCATTCGTGCTGCGGGCGGTGATCGCGCGGCGCTCGCGCGCGAATCACTCGACAGCTTTCACTTTGACTCAACCAGCTTTGGGCTCGCCGACGTCGCACGCGCACCCGCCGTCGCGTTCATGATTCCCGGAACGGGCGCCGATGGCGAGGCGTTGGCGTTGAACTTGCCGCCGATTGCAGCGACCGCGCCGTCGTGGTGGACGAACGTGAAGGCCACGTTGCCCGTGTGGAGCGCCGATTCGAGTGTCGTGCGTTGGACACGAAGTGGGTACGAAGTGACCGCGCGTCCCAAGATTGACACCGCGTCAATCAGCGGAAATGGCACGCTCGCACTCGCGCTGACACGCAAAGCGGGAGCCGCTCTCTCGCGTGCCGATAGCGCGCGAGCGGATAGTTCTAAAACCACACGCGCGACCGCAACGCGAAGAGCGCCATCGGAATGGCCGATTGCCACCGTGCCAATGCCCGCGTATCAACTCATCCCACTCGATGATCCCGCGGTCTCGACGGTCGTTCGAAGCGCACTCGCCCGCGCGTTCGATGCCTCGTCGTCGCTCGATGGCGTCGTGCATACGGCGTCTCGATCGGTGCGAATTCGTCTCGCGTCGTACCGTCATCGCATGAGTCATTCTTTGCGCGTGCGCAGTGGCGACTGAATCTGCATCGGCGCCTGCGGCGGATACCTTCGCCGCGCTGCGCATTCCAAAGTTCCGCAACTACATCCTCGCACTCTTCACCTTTACCTTGGGCATTCAAATCCAAGGGACGGTAGTGGGGTGGCAGGTGTATGACCTCACGCACGATCCGTTGGCGCTTGGCCTGGTAGGACTTGCAGAAGCGATTCCGGCTATCAGTTTGTCGCTTGTCGCCGGACACGTTGCCGACTCGCATGACCGTCGACGCATTTCGTTGGTGACTCTTGCCGCACTGGTGTTGTGCGCGATCGCACTGTGGTTGCTCACGCAAACGACGCCACTCGCGCACACGCTCACCACGAACGCGCGCGTCAACGCGATCTATGTCGTCATCGCGCTGAGCGGCGTCGCTCGCGCGTTCTTGACGCCCGCACGTCAAGCGCTGAGTGCTGAGTTGGTGCCGCGCGAACTATTCAGCAACTCGATCACCTGGCGCAGCGGCAGTTGGCAACTCGCTGCAGTACTTGGCCCCGCACTGGGCGGCGCGCTCTACGCTATTGGCGGTTCCGCACTCGGCTACGAAATCGACGCACTGTTCATGGTACTCGCCGCGCTCATCATGATGACGGTGCGCCATCGATCTCCGATTCGCGAAGCGAGTGACGAACCCATTATGACGTCGATCATGGGCGGCCTGCGCTTCGTATTCGCAGAACCGATTTTGCTCAGCGCGCTCACGCTCGATCTGTTTTCAGTGCTGTTTGGCGGTGCTACCGCGCTGCTTCCAGTTTTTGCAGCGGAAATCCTGCACACCGGACCAAGCGGACTCGGTATCCTGCGTGCGGCGCCAGCGGTTGGTGCGGTGGTGGCAAGTGCGGCACTCACGCGTTGGCCGCCATTTGCGAACACCGGCCGCAACTTGCTGATTGCCGTATCAGGGTTCGGCGTGTGCGCGATTGTGTTTGGCCTGAGCACAGCGCTTCCGCTCTCACTCGCTGCGCTCGCGCTCGGCGGTGCGTTTGATGTGGTAAGTGTCGTTGTGCGCAGTGTCATGCTGCAATCGCGCACGCCTGAATCACTGCTGGGGCGCGTGTCGGCAGTGAATCAGATTTTTATCGGCAGCTCAAACGAAATTGGTGCGTTTGAGTCCGGGCTTACCGCGCGTTGGTGGGGCGCCGTCGCGAGCGTTGTGGTTGGCGGACTCGCGACACTCGGTGTCGTTGGCACCGTCGCGTGGAAGGTGCCGTCGCTTCGTGCGCTCAAAGAAATTCGCACCGACCCGCGACGCTAAACGGTCATCGAGCGCACGGCCGTCGCGGGACGCGCGGTTAGCCGACGATTTCCTCTGTGAGATCGAGCACGATCTCGGTGCCGTCCTTGGCCACGCTCGCATTCGCAAACACGCTGCGCGCTTCGCGTTCTAACTCGTGTGCTTCGCGCGAATAACGCGCCGAGATATGCGTGAGCACCAGTCGCCGCGCCTCGGCACGACGCGCGATCTCCGCCGCTTCGCGCGCGGTGCTGTGCCCCGTCTCCAAGGCCCGCACCGCTTCGTCATCAGCGAACGTCGCTTCGTGAATCAACAGGTCAGCATCGTGCGCGGCGGCTATCGTGCCCTCACACGGACGTGTGTCGCCCGTGATGACGATTTTCCGACCGCGCCGCGGCTGGCCCACTAGTGCGTCTGGTGCAATCACTCGGCCGTCATCGAGCGTGATCGACTCACCTTTATGAATGCGACCCCAGAGCGGCCCTTCGGGAATTCCGAGTGCTCTGGCAATCGCGGGATCAAATCGACCCAGTCGATCTTCCTCGACGAGCGCCAGCCCGATGCAGGAAGCACCCTGATGATCGACGGGAAATGCATCGATTCGATAGTCTCCACGTTTTATGGATGAGCCCGGTTCAATTTCCGAAACAGTGATTGGAAACGTGGTGCGTTCACCACCCAGGCTGATGCATTGCTGCAACGTTCGCGTCGCTCGTGGCGGCCCCCAGAGACGCAGCGGCTCCGTGCGACCTTGCAACGCGAGCGTCCGAATGAGGCCGGTAAGACCCAGAATGTGGTCAGAATGCGTGTGCGTAAAAAACAAATCTTCGAAGCTGAATGACACGCCATATCGCATCATTTGCCGCTGAGTTCCCTCTCCGCAATCGACCAAGAGGGTCTCCCCCTCGCGCACAATTGCGAGCGAGCTGACCCCACGTTCGACGGTTGGCCGAGAGGCGGCAGTCCCCAAAAAACGAACTAAAAGCGGCATCGCGGCAATATAGGCGCGTGGGTGGTTCGGGCGTTCCGCGACGACGGCCCGATGCTTGCTCTCAAAGTGGTGTCAGACCTCGTTCCGACCCTCTTCGAGTCGCATTTGGGGCTTGCAGAGGTCGTTGTCATGAGGTCGTATTGTGCCGGGTGCGAAACGGTGACCTGCCGAGTCGCGCGTTGCACATTTGGTTTTGAACGTCCGGAGAGCCGGGGGGCGCATGACCGGAAAGAGCCGGCGCGGGTTCGCGTCGATGGATCCAGCACGACAAAAAGAGATCGCCAGTAAGGGAGGCCGCGCTGCCCACGAAAAAGGGACGGCGCACGAATGGTCATCCCATGAGGCGCGCGACGCTGGCCGCAAAGGCGGTGTGACGGTCTCACAAGATCGCGCGCACATGGCTGCGATTGGCAGAGAAGGTGGTGAGTCGCGTAGCGCCGCTGCTCGTCAAGCGCGCGTTCGAACTGGTGAGCGTGAAGTACCGATGACGATTTCGCGAGATGGAATGATGCGAGATGGTTTAATGGACGGCCGGCGCACAGATGTGCGTTCAGTCGACCACTCACGCTCGGAGCTTCTGCACAGCGAACGCACCGATAGTTCACCCGCGCGCTCGTAGTTCTTGGGGAGTGCGAACCGTGTTCGCATCGGAACTGTCAGATATGCCAGTCGTGTAACGGTCACCCTCATCGGTGGCCGTTGTGCGTTGTGTGATTTGAGGCGCTTACGATGCGAAGCGCGACAGCAACGCCTGGTGTCGCGTCCGGTCGATGTTGCGTCCGCTCAGCAGGGCGACAATCGGTCCATTTGACGGGACAACGCGGCCGTGCCGAAGTGCTGCAACCGTAACCGCACCGGCGCCTTCAACAACGGTCCCATCTGTGTGCGCGATCCACGCGATCGTTTCGGCCAGCTCGTCTTCACTCACCAAAACGATCTCATCAGCACACGTCTGACCGATGTGCAGCGCGTCGTCGTCGATTTGTCCGGCAAGCCCATCGGCAAGCGTCGGTGTGTGCGGAATCTCCACGACGTGTCCAGCCGAGACGCTCTTGTACATCGCCGCCGTCTCAGTGCTTTGTACGCCGACAATGCGAACGTGAGGTGCCAGTGCGCGCAGCACGGCGCCCATGCCACCCAGCAATCCACCACCGCCAGTACAGATCAGTACGGTGGTAACTGACGGGCACTGCTCAAGTACTTCGAGGGCGACCGTGCCTTGTCCGGCGAGTAAGTCGACGCCAAGGCATGGGTTGATAAAACGAATGTCGTGCGATGTTGCAAACGCTTTCGCCAGCACCATCGCTGCGTCGTAGTCAGGCGCGCTATCGTCCACCGTGGCGCCGAGCGCGCGAATGCCGTTTTTCTTGACGTCGGGTGCGTTCGACGGCACGAACAGCATGGCTGGTGCACCAAATGCCTTGGCAGCGAATGCAACGCCAAGCCCGTGATTTCCTGCGCTCGACGCAACAACACCGCGCGTGCGCTCGTCAGCGCTCATCGTCGAGAGGACGTTGTACGCGCCACGCACCTTAAACGAACCGGTCGGATTTGTCAGTTCGAGTTTCAGCAGCACGTCCATGCCGACGTGATCCGACAATGCGGCGTGACGTACCAACGCGCTTGGCGGCATGATTTCGCGCACGTAGCGCTCGGCTGCGCGCACCGCGTCGACGGACGGAAGAATTCGGGGATCGAGTTGCATCACTCAATTCTGCGCAATGTATGCCGCAACATCAAACTTCATTTTTGCGCGCGACGTAACCATTGGGCGAATTCCACCCCAAATGGGCTTGTTGCCCCACGGGCGATCCCATAGCCCTAGGCACCACATGATGCCGCCAACGCTGTTGGCATCGCGTCCATCGAGTGCGTACTTGTCGTTCAGATAGAGCAAATTCGACAGCGCTTCGTGATACGTCGATGTCCACAGCAATACGGTCTTGCCCCACAGCATGCGCGGATAGTTGTGCACGAGTCCCGAGCTCACGAGTTGTCGTTGCGCCGCGTTCCACAGCACATCGTGCGTGTCGCCACGCTCCAGCGTGTCGCGATCGTAGTGCCACTCGCGCGGATCGTTTACGTGCTCGGCCATCGTGCGTTGAATCCACGCGGGGAGCGCTTCGATGGTATCGAAGTGCGGCGTGCGCAAACACCAATTAAACGACAGTTCGCGCCAGGTCGTGACTTGATTGACGAATGCGGTCTCAGAGTCGGTTGACACGCGCGCGGCCAACACATCGCGAACAATCTGCGCCGACGAGATCTGTCCATAGTGCAAATACGCCGACAGATTGCTGGTACCGAATGGATCGCTCGCTTCGTTTCGTCGCGTTGCGTATTCCGACAGCGTGTGTTGAAGAAAGCGCGCGAGCTGCGACTGCGCGGCAACGCTTCCACCCGCGACGTCTGGCACCGCGCGCACGTCGTGGTCGATTGCGCACCGCGACACTTCGCGCGTAATGTCGTCGTTCGTCATCGTCGCAATCGGCAACACCGCGGACTGCGTGAGCTCGTGCACCATGGCCCGCACCGCGTCACTCACGCCGCATTGTGGCGGTACGTCGTCGACTGGCTCGATCGCGTTTGCGAGCAACGCCGCAATCTTTGGACGAATCGTGCGCGCCGCGTACTCAGCGCGCTCAAACGTGCCACTCGGCACGGTACACACACTGTCGATCGCGAGTACGCGACACGAGGCGCGCTGTGCGAAACGCATCGTACGCTCGTGCACGCCGGCCGTCGGAAAGAGATCGGTGAACACGAGATATGCGCGCGACGCGAGCCGGTCGAGCACGCGGCGATCGTCGTCACGTGCGCGGCGCAGCACAAACTGATAAAACAGACCACGCGCGATCGCGTCTCGCGCTGTATCTCTGGCGCCCTGCAGAATGAACGTGTGGTGCCGCGCCGACGCATACGGATACGTCGGGTCGAGCCCTTGATGAATGATCAGCGGACGGTTGATGCGATCGGCGGTGCGAATCGCCGCTCGCAACGCCCAGTTGTCGTCCAACCGATGGGTTGTCTGCATCCAGTACAGCACGTACTGGCCATCAGCGTGGTAACGCTTGCCATTGCAGTCCACGGTTCGTGCAACGAGTTGATCTCGAACGTGGTCGCTCGACAGCGCATGCTGTGTGGCGGAAGCGATCATGACACGGTGTTAAAGGCAGAAGAGTGGCGCGTCGCCGATCAACGTCGCGTCGTCGGCGGAGGTTCCGCCCAGGTGATCCACTAGGCCGACAGTGGGCTCGATTCGGTCAAATGGCCCGCATTGGCTACGGTTCACCTTGACAGGCCGGTCTCGTCGGCTACCTTCCGCAGGTGTTCCGAAGCGCCCCGCGCCACCGGCTGCGGGGTTTTTTCGTCGGCGTTTATGGCGTGCCGATCGACACACGGGGCTGTAGCTCAGCTGGGAGAGCGCTGCATTCGCATTGCAGAGGTCAGGGGTTCGAGCCCCCTCAGCTCCATACAGAAGTTCAAATCGGTACCCGGATGTGACAGTTATAAAGAGCTTGTGACCCCCGGGAACTTTGATCGTATTATGTTGTAGAAGGCGTTGGCCCGCCGCTGTTCGGTAGGACGGAGAGTTCCAATGACAGCGCGCGTGGCACTTCTTAAACCCTCGCAGGCGAAAGCCGAGCGAGGGTTTTTCGCGTGCGGTCGAGAAGTGAGTACCGCGGTGCTTTTTAGGTTTTGGGTCGTGGGTTTGAGTTTTGGGTTTTGGGTAGAACAACGCGCAGCCGCATCCGATAGGATCTGGCGATCATCACCGTTGAATACCCAAGACTCAAACCCACGACCCAAAACCTAAATGCAGTCCCCGCTGTTACCTGCCCGCCGTCAGCGCCTCAATATCGGCCCGCAACGCCGCGAACCCCTCGGCGAGGAACCGGTTCTCCTCCCCCTCCACCGCTCCCGCGTAATCACTCATCGCGGTAAACCCGAGGTTGCCGAGAAACCGCATGATCGCGCTCTCCTGCACGGACAGAACAACTGCGCGCTGCAGCGTCGTTGGCTGTGATCCATTTCGCGCGAAGCCAATGCGAAACTGCGTCCCCTCGCCAGTGAACGGCTGACGCAACGACGAGCGCAACAGCTGCTCGGCCATAAACGGCAGTTTCCACGACGGCTCGGTCGTGAATCGCATGTTCCACGACCGCTCGGTGGCAGTGCTGACGTGCACAAACTCGCCGACGAGTTTCTCGAATCCGACGGTGAACATCGAAAGCTTTGCCTCGCCATCCATGCGAATTGCGAGCGTATCTGGCATGCGTCGCGCTGCGCCCACCAACGGCTGCAACTCGCCGTTGTGCGTGCGAAAGCGCACAATCAACCGCGAGTGATCTTGATTCGCATCAAACCACTCGGCGCCGGTCTTGTCAGCGAGTCGCACGCGATAGCGCGTCGACGCGACGTAGCGCCGAATAAATTTTCCGAGTGCGGGCGACTCGGTATCGAGTCGATCGGCTGACGTCACGATGTGCAGCGAGACGAGCGTTGATCCATCGCTCTGTGTACTCGTGTTCAACGAATCCATTGCAAACATGCGACCAAACGCTTGCGTGCTGCGCGGGAACGCACTGCGATAGTCGGCGCGCACCGTCGCGCTCGACTGCTCGGCTGATACAAACAGCGCCCGCATGATATCGGTAGCGCGCGCCGGTGGCATAGGACCCATGACCTGTTCGACGGAGGTGAGCCACTGCCAGCGACCGTCGCCGTCTAACTGTCGCATGCCGGTAAAGTGACGTGACTCGCCGAGTCGGGTGATTGGCAGTCGTGCGGCGCGCGGCACGAACGTATACTGGCCGTTGGCGAAGCTGCCAAAGATTTCGAGGTCGCGCACTTTGTGACCGTTTTCGCTGCGCATCGACGTCCACAGCGACGTGTCGTCGACAATGCGCGAGGGCGAAAAGACGTAGCGCGCAATGCGCATACGCGCGTTTTGAAACTTCGGAACGCGTACAACGTGCGTGAACCGTTGCTCAAGAGCGGTGGTGACACCCTCGGCGTTGGCGCGCGCAGAGGCCGGCGTGTCGCCGTACGCTAATGCGGCCGCGCGACAGCCGCTTAGGCCACCGATGATCGCCAGAGTCACAATGGAAGAACGGGCCCAGTCAGTTCGAAGTCGCAAGGCGCACATGGAAGAAGAATGCCAGACGGTTATCTTTTGAGTCTCTCTAACAGTACCCCGACGTGTCCGATACCATCCCTGCAGATCACAACTCCGCGCTGGCACCACGTCGCGACTTTATTCGCGAAATGGTCGCCGACGATGTCGCCAACGGACATTTCGGTCGTGCGCCCGCCACGCGCTTTCCGCCCGAGCCCAACGGTTTCTTGCACATGGGTCACGCCAAATCCATCTGCTTGAACTTTGGCATCGCGAAAGAATTTGGTGGCACGTGCAACCTGCGTTTCGACGACACAAATCCCGCCACCGAAGATGTGAAATACGTCGAAGCGATCAAGCGCGACATTGAGTGGCTGGGCTTTCAATGGGACGCGGAGTACTACGCATCTGACTATTTCGAGAAGTTGTACGATATCGCCGAAGGGCTAGTACGACGCGACAAGGCGTACGTCGATTCGCAAACCGAACAACAGATTCGCGAAGGACGTGGTACCGTGACCACGCCAGGTACGCCCAGTGTGTATCGCGCGCGTTCCGTTGAAGAAAATCTCGAGTTGCTGCGTCGTATGCGCGCTGGAGAATTTCCCGATGGGGCGCACGTGTTGCGTGCGAAGATCGATCTCGCGCACCCCAACATGATCATGCGCGATCCGCTGTTGCTGCGCATTCGACATGCGCACCATTATCGCCGCGGCAATGATTGGTGCATTTATCCGCTGTATGATTTCGCGCACGGACTCAGCGATGCGATTGAAGGGATTACGCGCTCGCTGTGTACGCTCGAGTTCAAAGACAGTCGTGATATTTACGACTGGCTGGTTGAGGAAGCGGGTTTCGTCAAACCGCCAACGCAAATCGAGTTTGCGCGTCTTGAGTTGGACTACACCGTGCTCAGCAAGCGCAAGTTGTTGCGGTTGGTGAACGATGGTCACGTGAGCGGGTGGGACGATCCACGTATGCCAACGATGGCCGGCTTGCGTCGTCGTGGAGTGCGCCCAGACGCGATTCGCGCATTCGCCGATGCGGTTGGCGTCACGCGCAACAAACAGCGCGTGGAGATTGGCATGTTTGAACATTCCATTCGCGACGATCTCAACATGATCGTGCCGCGTGTGCTGTGCGTCATGAATCCGATAAAGGTCGTGCTCACCAACTTTCCCGAGGGAGAAGTTGACGAGTTAGACGCGTCGTACTATCCGCACGACGTGCCTCTCACGGGTTCACGCAAGGTGCCGTTCACGCGCGAGCTGTACATCGATCGCGACGACTTCATGGAAGATCCGCCCAAGAAGTTTTTCCGCTTGGCGCCGGGTCGAGAAGTGCGACTGCGTTATGCGTATTTCATCACGTGTCAGGACGTGATCAAGAACGACGCCGGAGAAATTGTCGAACTGCGTTGCACGTACGATCCCGCCACGCGTGGTGGCGATTCACCAGATGGCCGCAAAGTGCAGGGCACTCTTCATTGGGTCTCGGCGTCGCACGCGGTTGAATGCGAAGTGCGTGTGTACGATCGGTTGTTCGCGCAGCCCGATCCTGACGACGTTCCCGACGATCAGGATTTCTTAACCGCGATCAATCCGCAATCGTTGGTACGGGTGACCGAGGCGAAGATCGAGCCGAGCGTGCTGCGGGATGCGGCGGACACGCGGTATCAGTTTGAGCGCGTGGGATACTTTTGGCGCGATCCCGACGATTCGCGTGAGGACGCATTGGTGTTTAATCGCATTGTCGGATTGCGCGATAGTTGGGCGAAGCAGGTGACCAAGAAATAGGACGGCGTTGCGGTGTTGTGTCACGCGTGATTTCGGTGACGTCGTTTGAAAGAGAATCGTGCACCATGGTGCATGAAGATCAGCACGCCGAGTTGCAAAAACACGTCGACGCCGAGCATTTTATGGGTATGTCTCTCGCAATCAAACGTGAGTGGAGCGTGGACGACGTCTGGGCGTTGCCCGACGATCCTGCGCACAAGTACGAGGTGGTTGACGGCGAGCTGCTGGTGAGCCCGTCGCCGCGGTTGGCGCATCAGCGCGCACTGTTGGCGCTGTCGAGAGCGCTGGATGTGTACGTCAGAATTGGCGATGTCTTTGAGGTACTCTTTGCACCGTTCGACGTCGTGTTCGATTCGCGGAGTATGACGCAACCCGATGTCATGGTGTTTCGCGCACTCTCCGAAGCGAATGGAGAAGTCGGTGCAAAAGATCGGCCGCTGCCCGAGTTGGTTATCGAGGTCCTGTCGCCATCGACGTCGATGCATGACCGCTACGTTAAGCGCGGTCGATATCAGCGCTCCGGAGTCGAGTGCTGGATTGTTGACATCGAGGCGCGCATGGTCGAGGTGTGGCGGCCGTCCGCGATGGTCCCGGAGATTCTCGAAACGTTGCTTGAGTGGCATCCATCCGGCGAGTCGTCACCGTTCCGCTTGGACCTTGTCGCGTTCTTTCGCGAGGTCGCTCGCCAGCGGTAAGACCGAGGTGGCCAGCGAGCTCGCCACACTACCGTAAGCGCCGGAGCTATCTATATTTTGCGATTCGCTGCCGAGATCGTTCGTTCGATAGCTGCGGTTTGATGCCCCTTAGCTCAACTGGCAGAGCGTCTGACTCTGGATCAGAAGGTTCCAGGTTCGAAACCTGGAGGGGCAATGCAAAGCCCGAC
>JANXUN010000209.1 GCA_025356185.1 Gemmatimonadaceae bacterium | reverse complement strand
TCTCGTGAAGCTTCTGGCGTGTCGGCGAGCACGCTGGTCTTGGTCTGATACATCACTTCGACCGCGCCGTTGGTGACACTCGCAAAAATCAACTTGCCGGCGTCGTCGGGAACTTCATTCTCGACTGTGAAACCGAACCGGTCGCGCCAAAAGGCGATTCCGGCTTCGACCGAGTCAACGATGCGAACGGGCGTGCAGCTGGTGATTGAGAGCATGACGTGCACCCTAGCTGGACCGCGGAGTGATAAAGAGTAGCTGGGAGACCGAATATAAGCCGAAACTCGCGTAGCGTCAATCACTAAAAGCAAAGGGCCGCCGCGGTGTGTGCGACGACCCTTTGTTCACAACGTCCTAGCCGGCTCGAGACGATTCGCGAACCGGAACCCGACTTACTGGGTGAGGATGTGGCGATCGTTTGCCCAGGCCGAGCCGGCTACGGGACTGTGGTGTGACAATTGATCACCTCCGTGAAAAAAGTGTGGGACATCGGGCGATAAACCGAGAGGTCCTGCAGGTGCAAACTCAACAACATCTACGCGGCGCTCCACCGCGATTTTGTCATGGTAGGGCATGCTTCCAAACCGCGCAAGAGCGAGCAGGTCGACGTCGTGGACGAAAAAATGTGGAGACAAACAATTCGTGATCTTTACGGCCATACGTCGAACTATCTTCCAGCATGCGGCGACATCGCGGCCGCAAACTCCGCGACAATTTCTGCCGCCGGTCGAATGTCGTGAATCGCGTCGACACTCTTTCCTGCCTGCCAATAGTCGCGCGACGCGCCGCCAACGCTTGAGCGCTTGAGCTGTCGCAGCGAACGCAGCGCGTACCAAGTTCGAATCCAATGCTTGGTTTTCCGACCACGAAACATCCACCGCGCAAACGGGCCAACGCGCGTACCCAATCGTTCGACATACGGCGTGCGAATCACCGACACTGGCACACCGGTGAGTCGCTCAGTCAACACGATGTCCGCTGATGTCGCCGCCACAATGGCGTTCTTGTACGCCGCGTCAGAGTTGCACTCGGTTGACGCCAAAAAACGCGTGCCCAGCTGAACGCCCACGTATCCCATCTCCAGCAACTCGCGAAACTGTTCACGATTTCCCACGCCGCCCGCTGCAACCACGGGCAACTGCAAATCACGCAATTCGTCCAGCAGTGCACGCGGATCTCGTGAGCCGGTGTGACCACCAGCGTCACGATTGACGGCGACGAGTCCATCAACGCCGCCGTCGCGTCCCTTCAACGCCCACTTTTTTTCGGTGACATCGTGATACACCACGCCACCCACCGAGTGCACGCGGTCGCACACCCATCGCGGGTTACCCAATGAGGTAAGAAAAAAGCGCACGCCTTCTTCAAGGGCGACGTCGACCCACCGTACCATCGTGTTGTGATACGTCTTGCTGGACGCCTCGATCAGTGCGTTCATGCCGATCGGTTTACCGTCGGCAAGTTCAATCGTGCGCCGCAGCCCTGCGCGAAATTCGTATCCGTGTACATACGTGAGCGAAATCGGTTGCACGACACCGAGTCCTCCCGCTTTACTCACCGCACCAACGAGCTCCGGATTGCTGCTCGGATACATCGGACCGCAAATGAGCGGCACCGCGATATGTGCATGGTCCGTGAGTGCGGTCATGCCGCACCGTGCGCATGAACGGGCGGTGACAATCGCCAGTGTACGGTCGCCGTCGACACGATCTCACCCATCATGTTGGAAATCGTTGCGTGCACATCAAACGTTTGGGGTGTTTCTATCGATGATGGCGGTTGCGTCTCACAGACGCACGTCAGCGTTCCGCGCGCTTTTTTTGCGTAATCAATCGACAGTCCCGTGACGATGCCGCGCACGCCATGCGGCAACGCGGTGAGCAGTGCGACGCCGCTGGTCATCTCGGCCACATTCACCAATGCCACCGCGTGCACCGACGCGAGATGGTTGCGCACCTTGCGCCGGTCACGCAGCTCGACACGTGCGTAGCCCGCGCGAATCTCTTGGTACACGCCGCCAACGGTACCCGTGTACGGCGCCGATCGGCCAACGATCCAACTGAAGATCTCTTTGCCAAAGGGGAGTGGAGACAATCGCTGCCAGTTCGCGAGCAGTTGACGACCAGGTGAGGGATTCGCGGGAGCCATGCCGAGGAGAGTATCGCGCGTCGCGGGCCATCGCCACAGTGCCAACGATGCAGGCAACAATTCCTCGGCCGATCGCATTGATGTCGCATGAACGGGTTGCCTTTCAGTCGGTGGACTGCCACTCCTTAACGATGACAGTGCTCGTCACCGGTGCAACCGGTTACATAGGCGGGCGACTCACCTCGCGTTTGGTCGAGCGGGGCGTCCGCGTGCGGTTGCTCGTGCGTGATCCCCGTCGCATTCAGGGACGCTGGTGGGCCAACGAGGTTGATGTGGTGACCGGCGACGTGTTTGACGCCGGTTCGCTCGCGCGCGCGCTCGATGGCGTGTCGCAGGCGTATTATCTCGTGCATTCGATGTCGACGGCCGACGATTACGCCGCTCGCGATCGCGTTGCCGCGCGCAACTTTGTCCACGCGGGGACGGAGCTTTCGCACTGCATCTACTTGGGTGGACTCGTGCCCGAATCATCATCGGCTTCCGAGCATCTCGCGAGTCGTGGCGAAACGGGTGCGATCTTGCGCGGCGGGTTGCCCACGACAGAATTTCGCGCGGGACCGATCGTG
>JANXUN010000190.1 GCA_025356185.1 Gemmatimonadaceae bacterium | reverse complement strand
CGACAAGACCCACTGCAGAAAACAGCGCGATTTGTTGCAATCCCGGAAATGGACTGATGCCGAGCCCGATAAACGAAACGGCGGTGGTCGCGAGCGCGATTGACAGTCCCGGCAGCGATTCGCGAATGACATTGAGCGGTCCGCGAACGTGTCGATCACCGACGCACAACACGTGCATTCCGTAATCCTCGGCCACGCCGATCAGGCTCGCACCAAATACCAGCGTGAGCAGATGGATTTTCGGATAAACGAGTGCGGTGACTGCCACGGCGGCAATCGTTCCGATAAGCAGCGACAGCAGCACGAGGCCGATTGGACGCAGCGAATGGAATGTGATCCACATGATGAGGATGATTCCGATCAGCGATCCCCATCCAATGAGATTGAATTCGCTGTTGGCTTCGGCGGCGGCGGCGGCGGCGGGGAATATCATGCCGGCATTGAGCACACGAATGTCTGGTGAGACGCTCAGTGCGGCAGACCGCGCAGAATCGAGTACGGGCATGGCGGCATTCTGCGTCTTCATCGCAAACACCGGCGTCGTGAGACGCATTGGCAGCGCAGCGTAGAATAGGTCACCATCAACGACGCGTAACATGCCATCGCTCGGACGCACCGGCGAGTCGGCAGCGCGCGCGCTTACCCATCGACGATACGTTCCAAAAGGATCGTCTTGCCACGCGCCAATTCGACCGGTGCTAATGGGACTCAATAGTTCCTGCATCGCGCGTTGCGCCCACTCTTCCCCGCTGACACCGCTTTCGAGCAAGGCGCGATCGTCTTTCGACAACAACGCACTGCGATTATTCCACCACGGCGCGAGAGCCGAATCCGATCCGACTGCAGCAAGTGAGAGTGACGTGAACAGCTCGGGATGTTTCGTCAGCACGTCGGCATATCGCTTCGCGGCGCTCTGCGCTTTCGGCCAATCCTGTGAACCGATCAGGACGAGTACATCCTGTTGCGATGCTTGCGCGACGTGCTCAAATGCGCGACGAACCGTCGCGTCGTTTTCATCGCGGGGCAGCAGCGCGAGAAAATCGGTTTCGAGCGGTCGATGATCGACGAGCCAGATCTTTGCGTTGTACGCGACGGCGGCGATTGCCAACGCCAGCCAGAACCACGCCATTCGTTTGTGCCATCGATAGAAACTCACCGCTCGTTACTTCTTGGTATTGAACGCACGCAGTTCTTCCGGCTTAAACGCCGATTCGCCGGGAGCAAAGTTCGCGAACGTAATGGCCGTGTGATCGCCCGATGCGTCACTGATGTTGATTTGGCGCACGTATTCGCCGCCGATGAGTTCTATCGAACCGATCACGCGTTTCATGCCCTCGTCCGTTGGCACCAGTCTCGCGTGCCAGGATTGCGCGTCGGTGGATGCGCTGATTGCAAAGCTGCTACGCAGTTTCCGAAAGTCGCCGGCCAGCACTGAAAAGAGCAATTCGCTAATCACCCCAACGGCGGGTTCCTGCGACGCGGTCAGGCGCGACGTCACGCGATCGCCACGCGATTCCACAATCTCCGCGCGGCTCAGGCGCAGTGTCGACGGAAATGGAAGCAATGTCGACCACAGAACGCCGCGTTCGGCCATCACGCAAAAGCGCCCCGATGATTTGACGGGACGCGAGAGGCCGACCAGCGTTTTCAGCTGTTCGAACGAGCCGCACATTGCGGTGGGACGCGCGATCATGGTCTGCATGCGATTGATGGCCGCTTCGTCTTGCGCCTGCGCACGCGACATCGCCAGCGGTGGCGTTGCGATGAACGCGCAGACGGCGAGGATCGTGATTCGCTTCATGGCTGCACGACTCCAAGACGCTCGAGCAACACTGTCGGCGACTGCAGGCACATCAATCGGGATTCCAGACTGACCGCAACTTGCACGGTTGACCCTTTCGTCAGGCGCAACTTCGTATCCGCATCCCGAATGAGATAGTTGATCTTGAGCCGATGTTCCCACTCGACAATTTCCGCGCGAACGAGAATCTCCTGTCCAAACACCGCCGGCTGCAGGAATCGCACGTGCATGTCGATCACTGGCCATGAATACCCCGACGCGCGCATTTCGGCATAGTTGTAGCCGATTTGCTCAAGCAGTACGCAGCGCGCCAACTCGAAATACTTCGCATAATTACCATGCCATACAATCTGCAGGGGATCGAGATCGTAGAACTGTACCTTGTGCGACACTTCTGTCGACCATTCGAGCCCGCCCGGGTTGCCGCCAGACGCGTCCCGGTCAGGCATACAGCGTCCACGTTTTCGCGCGCACTGCGCTCACGAGATCACGCAAGTCCCTGTCGAGTGCACGATCCTCGACGATAAAAGGAATCTGTGCATTGAGCGCGCTCACGAACGCGGACATCGTGTCGGTGAGATGCAGGGTCGTAATCGCACTCCGCAGCTCAATGCCCTGACGCACAGCGAGCAACAGCGCCGCGATCACTTGGTCGGTGAGATCGAGTACACGCAGGCAATCGCGAGCCGCGATCGTGCCCATGCTCACCTTGTCTTGGTTATGACATTCGGTGGAACGCGAGAACACCGACGCGGGCATAGTATGCTTCAGCGCCTCGGCCGTCCACGCCGACGATGCAATCTGCACCGCCTTGAGACCATGATTGATCGTTTTGCGAATGCCCTGTGCTCCTGACAGATTCGACGCAAGTCCGCTGTTGAAGCGCTGATCAACGAGCAGCGCGAACTGTCGGTCGAGCAGATCGGCGATGTTTGCGATGAGCGTCTTGAGACCGTCCATGGCGAAGGCGATGTGCCCGCCATAAAAGTGTCCCCCGTGCAGCACCAGTTCCGCGTCGGGATCGATGAGCGGATTGTCGTTCGCACTGTTCAACTCGTTCTCGATCGTGCTGCGCAGCCACGGCGACGCATCCTCGAGCACGCCGATGACATGCGGCGCGCAGCGAATGGAGTATCGATCTTGCAAACGATGCTCATTGCGCTCGGGCGGCGTTGCGGCCAGGTCGTCGCGCAATCGAGCGGCAACGCGCTGCTGCCCCACGTGCGGCTTTGCCGCAAACAATGCCTTGTCGAAGTGCTTCGGATTGCCATCGAGCGACACCGACGCAAGTGCCGTGATGCGCGTGGAGATGGCACTCACATACATCGCACGGTCGTACGCGAGACAGGCGAGCGCCGTCATGACGGAGGTGCCGTTCATGAGCGCGAGCCCTTCTTTCGGACGCAAACGCAATGGCTCGAGTGACGTCGCGTGCAACGCCTGCATTGCCGACATGCGCTCACCATGAAAAATCACGTCGCGCTGTCCGCACAGCGCGGCCGCCACATAGGACAGCGGTGTGAGGTCGCCACTCGCGCCCACCGATCCTTCGGCTGGAATCAACGGAAGAATGTCGTGCTGCAAGAAGTTCGTGAGTTGCTCAAGCAGCTTGAGACTCACACCAGAAAATCCCTGCGCCAACGACGCGAGCCGCGTCGCCATGACCGCGCGCGTTTGTTCGACCGTTAAAAATTCGCCGAGACCGCAGCCGTGATACGTGAACAACCGCTCGGGCAATTCTTCGATCAGCTCGGGCGGTACCACCACCGTGCACGAGTCGCCGTAGCCGGTGGTGACACCGTAGATCACGCCGTCTTCCGCGAGCAAGCGGTCCACGAAGTCTGCGCCGCGTTGCAGTCGCGCGCGAACCGTTGCACTGCTTGATAGCGCAGCTGAGGCGCGCTGATAGGCGAGGTCCACCACATCTTCGATGGTCAGTGGTCCTTCACCGAACGTAACGATGCGCGGACGGACTCTGTTGCTGTCATGCATCAGTACGTTCCATCTGGGGCGTGCCCCAAAAATCGTAGAAGTTGAACCACTGATATGGTGCTCGTTGGCAAAAGTAGGCGAGTCGCGAGGCAAACTCCTGCGCGGCGTCGGCAATCGCGCTGTCGCGCGATGCTCGCGGAAGCACAATGCGTTCACGGAACCGCTCAAAATACATGTGATATCGACCCTGCTCCGCGATACAGAATAGCAGGTACGTCGGGCACTGCAGCAGGCTTGCTAGAACATAGGGTCCAACCGGGAATCGCGCTGACGCGCCAAGAAAATCTACCGAGGTAACCCGAGAGTTGCCCGTCACGGCGACGCGGTCGCAGGCGATGACAATGTATTCACCGCGGTCAACCTTCTCGCGCAACCTGATAACGGTATCCGCTGACACATCGGTGACCTGCACGATGTTCAGTTCGCTCTTCGGGTTGAGCTCGGCCAGCAGTGCGTTGAACGCGACCGCGTGTTTCGTGTGAACGAGCACGTTCAGCTTGATACCGCTCTTTCGCGTCGTGAGTGCGCGGCATACCTCAATGTTGCCGAGGTGCGAGACGAAAATCATGCCGCCGCGCCCCGCCTCGACTTCGTCGCTCACTACGTTGCGATTATGCTGGATGACGTCTTCGGTTTTGAGTTCACCCGACCAGATTCTGAGTTTTTCGAGTAGAGACTCCGCAAACACGGCAACGTGACGCACCGATTGCCACAGTGAGGCGTCCCGGTGCGAGGGGTCGATCGATCGAAACACGCGCGTGAGATATTCGCGCGACGACCGGCGTGCCAGCGAATGTCGCAGCAGGTAGAACGTGACCGTTGGATACATGATCACGCGAAACGGCCAGCGGCCGAGTGCACGATGCAGCACGAACAGCACCTTGATGCCGCGTGCCATCGTGACTTCGCCAATCTGCGACCAGTGCCGGTTGCTCACGCGGTCGGCGCCTGAGGCACAAGAGCGCGAACAATCAATCGTGGCGACCGGATGAGCATTCCGAAAAACAACCTCGTGTGCATGCTCGTAATGCGGGCGTTGTCACGAACGAGCTGAAAGTGCGAAACGCCCCCTTTGGGATACTGCACGCGCGTGGGAAGCAACACGATCGGCACGCCAGCCCAGTCAAGGCGCACGAGTACCTCAATATCGAAATCCATGCGCTGCCCGAAATCGATGCGCCTGGCAATGTCGAGGACCCTCGCGATCGGATACACGCGAAAACCACACATCGCATCGCGCAATTGCATGGTGAGCGTGTTCACACTCACCATGACGTGCGTGAGGTAGCGCGAGTACCGGCGGATGCGCGGCATTGAGTCATCAAACTGCGGTTGCCCGGTGACCATTGCATCTGGCCGCGCCCGTGAAAACGCAATGAGCGCCGGCACATCGTTCACATTGTGTTGTCCGTCGGCGTCAATCTGCACTGCATGCGAGAAGCCAGCCGAATGTGCGACGCCGAGTCCTGTCAGTACCGCAGCCCCTTTGCCACGATTTGCCTCGTGTACCACGAGTGTCACATGCGACACGTTTTCGTTGGTAATTCGCGCGAGAGTCGACGCACATGGGTTGCTGCTGCCGTCGTCAACCAGAATTACTGGCAGTCCAAACCCGATGATCGAACGCACCAGTCGTTCGATCTGCCGATCGTGATTGTACACGGGAATGACCACGACGTCGCGCTGCATCGATCAGCGCGTGAAGAAGATGCGTCCGTTCGAGTGAGGACCTTCGCTCGATACGTAACGGAAGGTCAGCATCTTCCGATCGGCGTGCCACTCAAGCTCGAGCGACAGCAGTAACTGCGGACGGTAGAGCCGCTGAAACTTGAGCGCCTCCATTCGTTCGAATTCCCCCGTGATAGGAAACACGCTGCGCGCAAACAGCACCGCCCAATCGAGCTGCGCGACACCTGGAAGGACCGGCAGTGTCGCGAAGTGGCCGTCAAAACATTGAAGATGTGGGCTGACGTACAGCTCGAGTGCAACGTGCGACTCGTCGCGAGACAGTTCGTGTGCGGCCGGCACGTGGAGCGCGCGAGGCTGGAACAGGTGCGCGAGCGAATCGAGCGTGGTTTTCCCGACTGCGTTCACGGGCAGCGCATCAAGCCACCGCCAGCGACGCGGATGGGCGATACGTTCAGTGGTCTCGGCAACGGTGTGCTGCAACAGGGCGCGCAGTGCGTCCGGACTCTCGGCCCGCATCAGCGCCCATCCGTCGGCAGTAGGCACGACGACTGCGCCGAGTTCATCGCGCACGGTCGCGAGTTGCACGACGCGCACGTCGGCCACCAAACCGCTGTTCAACAGAGTCTCTTCAATGCCCGCAAGCGAAATGCGCTTCCCTTCAATCTTCGCAATGCGGTCGGTACGGCCATGCAACGTGAAGTGTCCACTCGCATCGAAGACGGCGCGATCGGCAAGCGTAAACCACTCGCTGTCGGGCAGATGGCGCGATTGCACAGCAATTCGTTCGTCGGCAGTCGTCTTTACCTGCACACCAGGAAGAGGTGTCCACGCACGGTCGATTCCCTGCGAGCGTCGACGCCACGCCACTCCACCACTTTCCGAACTGCCATACACTTCGATCGGCGCACTGCCCATTATCGATTCAACGGTGACCGCATTGTCGAGCGTCAACGGACCACCCGATGAAAATACCGCGCAGACATTTGGTTGCGCGCGGTGCCAATCTAAATTCGTCGGCAAGCGCTTGAGGTGTGCGGGCCCCGAAATGATCGTCGTCGCGCGCGCGATGCACTGCGCAACAATTTCCTCGGGATACTCGGCGCCCACGGACACGAACGTTCTGCGCGTTGCGAGTGGCAAGAGGATCTTGAACAACAGCCCGTAAATGTGCTGGTGTGACACGGTCGCGAATACTTCGCTTGAACCGATTCGTTCACCGAATACCGACTCGAGAGCGGAAACTTCGGCAAGCAACTGACTCAACCGCTTGGGCAGTGCCTGCGGCGCGCCGGACGACCCGGACGTGTAGATGACGAGCTGCAGTCGATCGGCATCGAGGCGCTCGAATTCCTGATGCGGTGGCGTCGAGGACGAGGGAGCTGTCGTTACTACGCGCAGCGGTGCGCGCAACGGATTCCATTTGTCGTCGAATTCGCCAACCAACACAACACCGCTTTCACGAAGCGTGCTGCACGTGAGGTCGCGCGTGTCACCTGGTAAATACACCGTCTTGCCGCAATGGAAGGCCCCGACCATCGCCGCGGCGAACTCCACGCCATCGGTCGCGATGAGCGCGATCGCTGGTGAATCCACGCGCGTCAATGCGTCGCGCCACTCGCGCGTTCGTGCCCGCAGCGCGCGTTCGGTGACCAGCGACGATGCGCGACGCGCAACGATTTCGTCGACCGAATCCGTTGCACTCCACCGCGAAAAAAATCCTATCTCGCTGTCGAACAGACGGGCGTCGAGCGTTGATGCGTTCGACGGCGTGCGTAGTGGCGAAACCATGTGGCTACCGCACCAGCATCGCGTTAGACCGAACTCGGCCCATCAAATCGATTGGCGTCGGTTGGTTCCACTCGCGCCGCAGTGCGGTCGATCGGCGGCGCATTGGTGAGCAGCTTTTCGAGTGCGGTTGCGAGGTCGGCAACGGTGCGCACCGACTTGAATACTTCCGGCGACATGCGCATCCCCGTCTCACGCTGCAGTTTCGCCGCGAGGTCGACGGCATCGATGCTGTCGATGTCCAGATCCTCGTACAACGTTGCTTCGGGGGTAACTCGCGCACGATCGATCTGAAATGTGCTCGTCAGCCCGTCCACGATCAGATTGAATATTTCGTCCCGCGTCATCGCTATGCCCGTCACCGCGTTTGCCCTGCAATCAAGGCCAAGAGTGAGCGCACCGATGCAAAATGCTTGCGTGACTCTTCGGGGTCACCAGAAAGCTGCACGTTGAACTTTTTGCGAATCGCCATGCCCAACTCCAGTGCGTCGATCGAGTCGAGTCCGAGTCCGTCGACGAATAGCGGCGCATCCGTATCAATATCATCGGGCCCGATATCCTCGAGTTGCAAGGAATCGATGATTAATTGCTTGACCTCAGTGTCAAGATTGGACTGCATGCGCGACGGTCTCCGAGTTGAAATGCTGTTCTAAGTACGCGGTCAGTCGGCGTACCGCCAGTGCGGGAAGCTCGCCGTCATTGCTAAACGAGCGAACGGCGATGTCTTCACCGACGCGAAGGCTGAATAAGGCCGGGCGAGGCGGTACGTGCCACCACTTCTCGCCCTTGGTCAGCATCCGGGGCCAGCAACGAATGATAACAGGAGTGACGTCCCGATCCCCTCGTACAGCAAGGTTTGCCGCACCGCGTCGGAGTTTAACCGTCCCGTCAATTGGCGTGCGCGTGCCTTCTGGGAAAATGAGCACATTCGTGCCTGTGTCGAGGGCGTCGGTGCAGTGCCGAAGCACGTCGCTCCCGCCGCTGTTGCGGATGTACCCAGCAGCATTGAGTGCGTTTCGAGTGAACCAATTATGGAAAAGCGCGTCATCGACAACGCAGGTGCTGTTCGGCACGAAGCCCAGAAGAAAGACCGTATCGATGAGCGAGGGATGATTGGCCAGCACCAGCAGCCCCCGTCGGGCCAGTCGGTCAAACCCTTTGAGCTCGTAGTGAAGGATACCGAACTCATGCATAAATCCGATGAAGCATCGAAACGTGAATGCAATGAGGCGACGAGAGATGCTTCGACGCCGCTCGTAGTTTCGGACGAAAATTCGCATGGTCGGCAGTGCAACCAGGCCCACAAGGAGGCCGAACAGCCCAAAAATGAAATAGCCGATGCCGCTGGCAATTATCCGCCAATATCGGTTGAGGCGCGTCGTCATTAGTGGCGCCATCGCCACTCCTGAACGCCATTTGCGTACGATGTGATTTTCTGGCGCCCGAGCAGCGCGCGCAGTACTCGGAGTCCGCCCGGTTCACGTGGTGCTCGCACCTCATCTGATTTTTGCGCTGAGCGCCAGGACAATTCGACCGATCTTTCGTTGGGCGTGTGCAGCAGCGCTGCCCACGCGAACGCGGCGTCGTGTTGGTCAGAAAATGCTGAATACACGTCAGGAACGGCACAGTCCGAAGACACTATCAAAACAGTGTCGCTAATATTCGTGAGTAGACCCACTGCTTCGATAACGCCGTACTCAGTAGACGCTGTCCCCGCGGACATCGCGATGCAGTTTGACTGTTCCCGGCGCGCCATGGTGAACAGTCCTGGCACTGCGTTGTGTACGGACAGCCCGAAGGAGGTCGGCGTCACGCCGGATCCGTCCGCGAGCGCCGTTAGCAGCGCGACAGATCGATCGACTTCTCCGTAACGGGAACAGAAGACCATCGGAACGTCGCGGCGGTCTCCGAGCGCCCGGTACGCCACATCGCACGCCATCCGCCCCAGCTGAGCAGCGTGCCGACGGAGCATCGGAG
The DNA here is from genome assembly GCA_025356185.1 of Gemmatimonadaceae bacterium. Classification (GTDB taxonomy): domain Bacteria; phylum Gemmatimonadota; class Gemmatimonadetes; order Gemmatimonadales; family Gemmatimonadaceae; genus Gemmatimonas. The sequence continues at coordinate 3,577 of JANXUN010000190.1, read as the reverse complement.
CCATCTGCTTGAGCGGCGGTTCGCCCTTCACGCCCGGCGTACGTTCGCCCCGGGCCCATGCGTCCCAGTCGGCCGCCGATTCCAATCCCGGCGCCCACGCTTCGATTCGTTCGATCGAAAAACGCACGCTCTGCTCGGGCGCTGGCGACTTGTCTGGCGCGTCGACGTGCGTGCGCACGTCAGTCATCGAAACAGAGTCGCGAAAGCGTCACTGACTTGAGTCCTTTGGACTTCATTTCGACAGATAGTTCACGGAGCACCTCGCAGGCAATCGGCGGTGTGTCTCCAGCGCCATCGCGCCCGCCGAGCCGCGCGTCGTGCAGTACGAGAATCGCGCCCGCCGAGATCGCTGGCTTTAGGTGTGCCACCGCATTGGCGACGGATGTTCTCGCCACTCCATCGCGCGCGGTCGCACTCCAGTGCGCGATATCAAGGTTCGCTCGTTTCGCGGCAATGGGAATGCGGGGCGAGAGAAGCCCTACCGGTGCGCGAAACCACCGAGGCCGCGCACCGGTTGCGGCCTCGATAACATCACTCGTGGCGACGAGGTCACGCGCCAACCGCGCCGGGGCAACGAATGCCGTCAAATTCGAGTGCGACCACGTGTGATTGGCGATTTCGTGACCGCGTCGCGCCATCTCGGCGATGAGCTCACGTTGTGCGCTGGCTCGCACGCCAATCACGAAAAACGTGGCCTTGTGTCCCTCGCGGTCGAGTAAATCGAGAAGTGGTGGCGTCCATCGCGGATCTGGCCCGTCGTCGAAGGTGAGCGCGAGTTCTTTTCGGTCGGTTCGACCACGAACGACTGGCTGCGCGAATACGCCCGTCTCGGCAAACGCGACACCCGCTGTCAAAGTTGCCGCTAGGGGTATCGCTGCCAACAGCGCCGCCGTCACGCTCACTCTTCCCATCACCATCGCTGCGACGAACACCAGCGCGGCGAGCAAGGAAATGCGGAGCGCAACCACTCCAAGTCGAGACGCGCGACGTACCGAGAGCATGATCGGGAAATGTAGGACGCGCGAGGGTCGGGCGCACCGAGCAGCATGCGCGCAATCGGCGCGCCGTAGACGTATCTTGAACCGAGTGCGGTGCTCTGTGCCGGCTGAGACGCGAACCCTGATCCCCGTGCATTTGCGCGCACTTTTGCTTGTCGTGGTTGGGGCGATTGTCGGTTGTCATCGCGGTCCACCGCCGGCAAGCCTTGGACCCGCTCCCGAACGATTGCACCTGTCGCTGTCGCCACGGAGTTTTGGCGGCGCGATCAGCCTGCAGCAGCGGGTGCATGTCGAGCAGAACGGGCGAAGCGACGACATCGATGCCGTGCTCGAAATCACTCCCGACTCGCTCACGCTGGTCGGACTCGGATTTGGCCAGCGACTGTTCACGCTTCAGTACGACGGTGTGCATCTTCGCGAATCGCGCAGTCCCTTGTTGCCGCGCGAACTGCAGGGCAGCGATGTGTTATCCGATATGCAGCATGCGCTGTGGCCGCTCGACGCGGTGCGCGGTGCACTCCCCCCAAACGCTACGGTGACGGATACGGACAGCAAGCGCACGCTTCGTCAGGACGGCCAGGACGTGATGACGATCTCGTACACGGTCATGCCGAGGTGGGCAGGCGTCATCACGATTGTGAATGTGCCGCTGCACTATCGGGTCGTTATCACTCCCGTGCCGGCCTCGCGTTGATATCGAATTTCTTCCTGAACGATGTTGGTGTCGTGTGCGCACTGGGCTCGGGTCGCGCCACTGTTGCGTCGCGGGCGCTTACGGGATTGAGCGGCATCGAGGCCACGTCGGACTTCGCCAATGGCGCATCGATCCCGCTTGGCATGGTGCGTGACGTGCTGCCGTCGCTCGATGCGTATGCTCTGGAATTGCGAAGCCGCAACAATCAACTCGCGCTGATTGCGGCATCGCAGATACAGGAGGCCGTGGCTACCGCGATTGGTCGATATGGCGCGCATCGTGTGGCCATTGTTGTCGGCACGAGCACATCCGGAATTGGCGAAAGCGAAAAGGCACTTCGCGCACGTGTCCAGACCGGTGAGCTTCCGCACGATTTTTCGCTGGGACAGCAGGAGCTTGGCTCGCTTTCCGCGTTTCTCGCGAAATATTTCGGAGTGACAGGAGCTGCGTACGTACACTCAAGCGCGTGTGCATCGAGCGCAAAGGCGATGGCCAGCGCCGCGCGGTTGATTCGAAACGGGCTAGCCGATGCGGTCATCACTGGCGGTGTCGATTCTCTGTGCGGATTTACCATCGCCGGTTTTGCATCACTCAATCTCGTGAGCAACCATCGATGCAATCCGTTTTCAGTCAACCGCGATGGCATCAACATCGGTGAGGGGGCTGCGTTTTTCTTGATGACGCGCGACCCCTCGACTGTGCGACTTGCTGGTTGGGGTGAATCGTCCGATGGTCATCACTTCTCGGCGCCCGATCCGTCGGGACGCGGCGCGGCGATTGCGATCGAAGCGGCGCTCGTGTCGGCGCAGGTTCGCGCACCCGATGTTGAGTACGTGAACCTGCACGCGACCGGATCGAAAGCCAACGACGAGATGGAGGGACTAGTTATCAGCACCCTTTTTGGCAGCGACACACCGACGAGTGGCACCAAGCAGCTCACGGGACACACCCTGGGCGCAGCTGGCGCGCTGGAAGCGGCCATGTGTTGGTTCGCGATGGATGATGCAAACCGCAGCGGCGTGTTGCCGCCACATTTGTGGGATGGCCACGCAGATCCAGCAATCGCGCCAATCCGCAAAGTCGCGATGAACGAATCGCTGGGGCATCCGCCGCGCGTCACGCTTTCCACATCGTTTGCATTTGGCGGCGCCAACGCCGCACTGGTGTTTTGTCGTGAGTAGCATGGTTGACGACGCCATAGACATCGCACGCTTCGTCCCGCACAGCGGGCTTATGTTGCTGCTCGACGAGTTTGTGCGGAAAGACGAACATTCGCTGGTTGCGCGGTTCACTTTTCGTGAAGACACGCCATTCGTACGCGACGGCGCTGCGGGAGCGTGGGTCGCACTTGAGTTGATGGCGCAGGCGATCGCCGCCTACGCCGGCTATCAGGGGCGCATGCGCGGGGAGCCGCCGAAAATCGGATTCCTGATTGGGAGTCGACATTTTTCGTGCACGCACGCAGCCTTTCCAGTGGGTACGACGGTCACCATCACGGTCGAGTGCCAGCTGCAAGACGAGAGTGGACTTGGTTCCTTTCGCGGCACAGTTTCGAGCGGTGACGTCACGGCAACCGCGACACTTGCTGTGTTTCAGCCCAACAACGTCGAGGAGTTTCTTTTGAGAGCGGGATTTTGAGCGCGACGATTCTCGTCACGGGTTCAAATCGCGGAATCGGCAAAGCCGTTGCGCTGCACCTGGGTCGCGATGGATACGATATCGTCGTACACTGTCGGACGCACATGGACGAGGCCGAGGTCGTCGCGCAGGAAATACGCGCACTTGGTCGGAGTTGTCGTGTCCTGCAATTCGACGTGCGCGATCGGGACGCCGCGTCGCGCTTGCTGCTCGCCGATGTCGACGCGAACGGCTGTTATTACGGCAT
>JANXUN010000162.1 GCA_025356185.1 Gemmatimonadaceae bacterium | reverse complement strand
GAAATACACGGGCGACAGCACCGCTGCGCGGGCCGCCGTGATCCTCGCTTGCATCGCAGCCGAATTCTCGCCGGTCGGTGCACCCGCCGTCGATGAGCGCGTCGGATTTTCCGGTGTGCCGATGGGAGCCGACACAGGCGTTGCCGCTTGCGTCGGTGTCGTCTTCTTCTTGCACGCGCCGAGCGCCAACGCAGAGATGGCCATCAGCACCAACAGACGAGACGAACGGATCATGTCGAAAAACTCCGAGAAGGGAGGTGAACGAAGCGCGATGCTATCAGTACGGCAATGCTAAGCGTGGCGACCACGCCGCGAGTCGTGCAGCAAACGTTGTTTTGAGTTGCCGTGTACGGCCGGTCTCGACATCAACTACCCAAATCTGTTTCATCAGACTGCGATCTGACGTAAAAACTAAGTGTCGCGAATCCGGTGCCCAGCTCGGATCATCGTTACGACCTTCGGTAGCGACAGACTTTACCGATTGATCGCGCAAATTGATCGTCATGATTTGCTTGGTGTTGCCGTTGAGCGACGAAAAGGCAACCGATCGCCCGTCTGGTGACCAATCCGGTCCGCTGCGAAAACCTCTATCACCGAACGTGGTCGTACTCAGCAGTTCAGCGTTCGTGCCATCCGCGTCGGAAATATATACGTCGTTGTTCCCTGTGCGGTCGCTCCCAAATACCAGACGTTGTCCGTCGGGGCTAAACGAGGGTTGGCTGTTGGCGCGTCCGCGGCCAAAGGTCAAACGACGCGGCGACGAGCTGCCGTCGATGGGCATCGAGTACAGGTCGGTTCCCTCTGGCGATGTTCGCGAAAACACGACCGTTTTTCCGTCAGGGGAGACCGTCGGAGCAAAGTCATCGTACAACGCGCTCGCAGACAGCACGCGCTGAGCCCCGGTGATCAGATCGGTGTACATGATTCGGTTTTGCAGTCCATCGACGACGTTGTAAACCAACCCGCGTCCACTCGGCGTCCACTGCGGCGCCATGCCGTTCGGTGTGATTGCCATCACATTTGCTCCGTCGCTGTCAACTATCCACACTCGTGCAACTCGGCCACCGGAAAACTCCGACGCGAACGCGATACGTGATTGTGCGATACCACGTTGCCCTGTTATCCACATCTCGACTTCGTCGGAAATTCCGTGAAGTGCCAAGCGCCATGACGGAGATCCGGAGGCCGCTGGTAAGGGAAAATCCTTCGAATTGACGATCGACTTTTTTGCCACTTCGTGCAGCACTACGCGCAGCCAACCCGACTGCAGCAACGTCCCCTGTACGATCTGATCGACACCCAGCTTGCCAAACAACGGATAGTTCGTGGTCTCGGACACGTCTGCCACGGTACTCGGCGGGATCACCGTGAATCGATCGCTGAAGTCGAGATCGCGCGAGATAATCGCGGTGATCGAATCACCCCGCTCGCCGGAAACTGGCACGACCACAATGCCATTCTTTTGGCCACGAATGTATTTGAGTCCGAGGCTGACTCCAGGCGACTGAACGACCTGCGCCGAAAGCGCGACGATCGGTGCGGAAGCAATTGCAACCGCGAACGTCCACGTTGTGCGTCGCACTGTGCGCGACAGAAGCGAGGGTAGCATCACGCCATGATTAGGGTCGAAGTGTGTAGTCGAACGTGAAATACACCACGAGCACGTCATCGGCCCACCCAGATGGAAGAGCGCCAAAGTTTCGAACCGATTCCACAGTGCCAAAGGCTTCGCGGTCAAACGATCGATTGCCCGACGGTTTGACGATCTCGATACCGGTGACGGATCCGTTGCGATGAATGATGAACTTCACTTCGGCGACAAGCGACGCGGATGCAGAACTCGAGTAGGCGAGTGAGATCTCGCGCACGATGTTTTTCAGATACGGTTCGAAGGGAAACGCGGTCCCTTTGAGATCGATGCCAATGACATCCGATCCTTTGCCGCCTGTTTGCCCGCTGCCCGCCGTTGGCGGTGCGACCGGTTTCGTCACTGCAGGCGGCGCCTGTACGCCCGCAGCCCGTGTTTTCACTACCGACGGCGTGGCCTTTACCGGCGCG
>JANXUN010000108.1 GCA_025356185.1 Gemmatimonadaceae bacterium | reverse complement strand
GTCGGATCTTGAGTTGAACATGGCTGCCGAAACCGAGCTGACGATCGCGTTGCGCCGATTGCTTGAAGCGCATCCCGAATTCGCACAGACACTGTTGCAGCATCACGGCGCGTTGCCGATGATTTTTCAATTCAATCCCGCAGAATTTTATTTCGAGACAAATGCCGACGGCGAGCTGCTAGTGACGCTCGCACGACCCGGGTACGTTGCGCCCAAGATCCGATACAACATTCACGATCTGGGGCACGTGGTGCGCGTTCCCGCGCTGCGAGACGCACTCGCAAAAGCGGGGCTCTCGTTGCCCGAACTCGACGCACCCGCGCTCGACTTGCCGTTGCTGTTTCATTATGGGCGGTCGGACAACAGCGTGAGCTACTTTGGGTGCAAAATTCCTCCTGCCGATGTGCAGGAAACTCTGTTTCGGTTGCCCGACGTTGCCGCGGGTGTTGATGCATTTCAATTGGCCACGTTCGACGATGCTGATGGCGATAAGCGATTGGTGCTGGCGCTTGAATTGTCAGAACACGCGCTGCACTCAGACACGGCAGCGTGGTCCGAGCAGGTGTTCGACACACTGGCAACTGTGAATCAGGACTTTCGTGAGAGCCGACGCATGGTTCCGGCGGGCAAGGAGCCGTCGTTGGAATTGCATGCTGTGGGAACCGGGCCTTTTGCCGGTGCGGATATTCGGATCAAGCGACGATACGTAGTGAATCGCGACGCGGCGCGCGCGTGATGCGACAGGCGTCGACTGCGCATACGGCGATTGCGATTGTGTGCGCGCCGCTATCGCTCAACGCGCAGTCAACCTTTGTGGGTGTCTTGGACCGTCCCGCATGCCTCGCCGACGCCGCACGCGCGATTCGCGTGCTGTTTGTCAAAGACTCGGCGTCGTGGCGCGCGTTGGGGCCGCGTGACATGAATACTGGCTCGATCCCCACGCAGTGGACCATCGCATTTGATGGACGTGATCGCGGTGTCGTGAAGACGGGCACGCGAACCGTTGTCCAACGCGACGTGCAAATGTTTCGACGTGACTACATGCTTGCGCTCGTCGAAAAGCAGTCACTGTTCACTGCACCGCCCACGCAGAGTTCGCCGTCTCCATTTGACGGTTGGTGCGAGCACGACGCGACGCGTCCATTGGTCGTCGTGTCGACTGCACACGCCACCGATCCCGATCACTGGCATCGAGTGCCATCCAATGCGACAGACAAGTCGCGCGTGTCTGCGCTGCTTAAGCCGCGGGCAGATTCAGCGCGCTACTGTCCCAAAGGCGGCGACGCGAGTGCGCCCTTTCGTGTGCACGCCGACGATATCGAAATCGTCAGCACATACACCGACGCGCACGAACGCCGACTAGTTGGCGTTCGCATCAAACCGCAGCTGCGAAAGTGCGACGGCCCTCCAGAAGACGCGTGGCAACTTCATTGGTTTGCAGTGGAAACCGAAACGCGTTTCATTGGACGAGGCATGTCATTGATTGATGCCGGTGACTACGACGGAGATGGTGTGAGCGAACTCCTGTTCTGGTACAGCGGTTACAACAACGATGGATACGTGCTGTTCACAGGCGATTTGCACCATCGCGTCGATTACTTCTGGTCGTACCACTGAGCCGGTTTCTCACCACCCGCGTCCGTTGTGACGCCGCATGAAAGACTCAACGATTGTTGTGCTGGTGTGGTGCGCGATCGTCGCACACATCGCCGTGGGCGTACTCACGAAGTGGCGTCGCACAGACCTCCCACTCCTCCCTCTCCTGAACCTTATCGTCGCGCTGTGCGTGCTCGGCTACTGGATTCCGCGTTGGTATTCGTACATCGCGAAAGGCATCACGTGGTACGCGAGCGATCAGCTGGTGCCGCTGTACGCCGTTGTCGTGTGCGTACTCTCAGGCGTGGCGCTCACGGGGCGATATCGAAGCGCGTGGCCGCACTGGGTGGTCTTCGCGGTTGACGCATGCGCGCTCATCGTCTTCGCTGTGTTCATGTCGACGTTCAAAATGAAACGCCTGTTTTAGCCCTACTCCTGCACGCGAATCGCACCGCATACGCCACCCATTGACAGGTGACCGTTTAGTCACCTATTCTCATCTATGTCTGACGACGATCGCGTTTTCAAAGCGCTCGCCGACCCAACTCGGCGTCATTTGCTCGACAAGCTCTACACGCGTGACGGCCGCACGCTTGTCGAGCTCGAGCAGGAGCTGGAGATGACCAGATTTGGCGTCATGAAGCACCTGCGTGTCCTCGAGGACGCGGGGTTGGTGGTGACCGAACGGGTCGGACGCGAAAAGCTGCATTTCCTGAATCGCGTGCCGATCCGACTTATCCATGATCGATGGATCGACAAATTCACGGAGCGCCGAGTGACGGCACTCACGGATCTCAAGCGCGAACTCGAGGAAAATTCGGCATGAACATCGTGCACGCAGCATCCAGTACCACGCAGGTGTATCGGATTTTTATCAAAGCCTCACCGCAAACGATTTGGGACGCGATCACCAAGCCGGAATTCACGCAGAAGTGGGGCTACGGGTTGCAAGACCAATACGACTTACGTCGTGGCGGTCAGTATCGCGGACTGCCCAACGACGGCATGAAAGCGATGGGTATGTCGGGCGTTGTCGTCGACGGTGAAGTCATTGAAGTGGACCCACCGCACAAGCTGACGCTCACGTGGCGCATGGCCATCGACCCAAGCATGGCCGCCGAGGGATTCACCACGTTGACGTACGAAATCGTTGAAGGAAAAGACGGCGTGAGTCGATTGAGCGTCATTCACGACTGCGCGGGACGTCCGGGACACGCGGCGATGATCGCCGGCGATCAGCAAGGCCCGGGAGCGGGCGGCGGCTGGTTGTGGATTTTGAGCGATCTCAAGTCGGCGATTGAAAGCGGAGCGGTAACCGCCGCGTAGCGTTTGAAGCAGATTGCAGGCATGCGAACTTTCATGCCTGCCCTTCTGTGCGTCGCGGCGCTGTCATCAGCTGCCGCGGCGCAAAATGCACAGCGCGTCGATCGCGCTGAGCACCACGAATATGTCATCACCAACTTTCACACCGAAGCCGGCGTAACGCTGCCGAGTGCGAAGGTGATGTACGGCACCTACGGTCACCTGAACGCGGCGCGCGACAACGCGGTGTTGTTGCCGTCGCACTATCTCGCCAATCATCACGGGTACGAGTGGTTGATTGGACCCGGGCTCGCGCTCGACACGGCGAAATTATTTTTGGTCGCGACCGAATTATTTGGCAACGGCAATTCGTCGTCGCCGAGTAACACGCCAGAGCCGTTTCATGGTCCGCGCTTTCCGGTGATGAGCATTCGAGACAACGTGAACGCGGTGCATGAATTGCTGGTGAACGATTTGCACATCACGCATGTGCGCGCCGTGATCGGATTTTCGATGGGCGCACAGCAAGCGTTTCAGTGGGCGGTGAGTTTTCCCACGTTTGCCGATCGCATTGTCGCGACATCGGGCACGGCCAAAACATATGGACACGGCGTGATGCGATTGGAAGGACAGATTGCCGCGCTCACCGCCGACTCGGCATTTCACGGCGGCGACTACACCTCGCCACCGAAGGCGGGACTCGCAGCATTTGGCATGGTGTGGGGCGCGTGGCTGTACAGCCAAGAGTGGTGGCGCAAAGAATTGTGGCGTGCGTCGTCGGCTCCAGGGACGACGGCCGAACAATACATTCAATCTTTTCGCAACCGCTTTAACGCCGACGCGAACAACTACATCGCGCAAGCGCGCACGTGGGAAAGGCACAACGTTGGCGACACGCCGGGATTTGGCGGCGACGTCGAGAAAGCACTGAAGTCGATCGTTGTGCCGCTGTTGTATATGCCATCGGAAACGGATTTGTATTTTCCGTTGGCCGATGCGAAATACGAATCGGCGTTCATTCCGAAGGTGAGCTTCGTGCCGATTCCGTCATTGTGGGGACATCCGGCTGGTGCCGGCGCGAGTCCGGCGGACAAGGCGTTTTTGAATGCCGAGAT
>JANXUN010000105.1 GCA_025356185.1 Gemmatimonadaceae bacterium | reverse complement strand
CACGATGCCGCGCGAATAGGCAAACAGCACGACCTTGAGCAACAGCGCGGGCGGGTATGCCGGCGCACCAATCGCATCGTTCTGAAACCGCGCATCGAAGTGCGACAGGTCGATCGCGTGATCCAGCAGATGATTCAGCGCATGTTCGAACGTGCCGGGCACCAACTGCGCCGCCAAATCGATTGGAATCAGCTTCGGCTGCGTGTCGATGTGTTTGTATCGCGCCATCGGCGTCCCTCGACAACTGAGGAAAATCACCACACATTCGCTGCAGAGACATACGGCAGAGGAACTCGCCTTGCTGACGTGCGGCAGACTTTTTCCACAACCTCGTTATACCGCTCGGGCACCATTTGACATGTGTCACGTGACACATCACACTTCGATGTGATCAAGACCTTCGCCGATCGCGCGACCGAAGAACTGTTCCGATGGGGAAAGTCGTATCGCGTTCCAGTCGGTGTGGCTCGGCGCGCGCTCCGAAAGTGGGAAGCGATTGATTCGGCGGCACAGCTCGCAGAGCTGGTGCTATATTGGTGATATGGACACGCGAGTTGTCATTCATGCGACACACGCCGCGGCAGCGGACCTCGCGGCGTTGCACGAATTGTCGCCGCCACAAGATCTTGCCGATGCCGCTGCGCTCGAAGCGGTGGGAGCACCATGAACTACACGCGCACAGTCGCCCTCGCGCTCGCGAGCGTCCTGCTCCCGCATCCGTCGCGCATCAGCGCGCAGACGACAAGCGCGACGTCCGTTCTCACACGACAGATTGCACCCTCACGAGTTGACGCGACGACAACGCGCGTTGACGATCCGCACTACATCGCATTTGACACGGTCACTGCGCGCAGCGACGCACCACTGGTGCTGTTCATGGCGGGGACCGGAGGCAAGCCGCGTGAGATGCCGTTTTTCGGACAACTGTTGCATGCCGGTAACCGCATCATTTCGATTTCGTACAGCACGAAAGAAGCGATCCAGCAAGTGTGTCCGCGTCACCCGGACACGGAGTGCGCGTCCAAAGTTCGGCGCAAGCGGATATACGGCGAGAACACTATTGATGTGATCGACGACGCGGTGAACGAAACGATTGTGCCGCGTCTAGTAAAACTCCTCGGCTATCTCGATCGCACCTATCCAGCTGAACAGTGGAGCCAGTACCTCGCAAACGGCGATGTGAATTGGAGTCGCGTGGTCGTAACGGGCCAGTCGCAGGGTGCGGGGATGGCGGCGTACATTGCCAAAGATCATCTCGTGCAGCGCGCCGTGTTGTTTTCCAGTCCATGGGATAGTTACGGTGCGAACAGCACGCTTGCACCGTGGCTTTCGCACAAGAGCGTGACACCGATGGATCGTTGGTTCGCGGGATATCACGGCAAAGAGAACACGGCTGCGCTTATCGCGCGTTGTTACGCGGCGCTCAAAATCCCGTCGTCAAACATTCGCGTATGGACCGCCGAGCCGGATGCGTTCACGGGTCCAAATCCGTATCACGGAGTTGGTGTGAGCCGGTTCAACTCTGCGGACAACATCGCGTTCATGTTTGGGCTGTCACACTAGCCGCGCTTGGTACTGGCGGGCTGCGCAGACGTGGCGGTACAAGACTAGAGGATGTACTTCCGGAGATCCTCGTCTTCGGAGATCGATTTTAGTCGATCGCGCACCATCACTGCATCGACTTTGACGGCATCGGTGCCACGATCGGGCAGTTCGTACAAAACGTCTTCGAGCAGCGTCGTCATGACCGTGTGCAGTCGGCGCGCGCCGATATTTTCCATGCGCATGTTGACGACGCTGGCAACGCGCGCGATTTCGGCAATGCCGTCGGGTTCGAACGACAGTGATGCGCCTTCGGCTTCGACGAGTGCGGCGTACTGTTTTGTGAGCGCGTTTTCTGGCTCCGTCATGATGCGCACAAAGTCGCCTTCGGTGAGCGGCTTGAGTTCGACGCGAATCGGGAAACGTCCCTGCAATTCGGGAATTAAGTCACTGGGCTTTGAGACGTGGAATGCGCCGGCCGCGATGAAGAGGATGTGATCGGTCTTCACCATGCCGTAGCGTGTTTGCACATTTGAGCCTTCGACAATGGGCAACAGATCGCGTTGCACACCTTCACGCGATACGTCGGGTCCACCGCCATGACCGCGCTCACCAGCGATCTTGTCGATTTCGTCGAGGAAAATGATCCCCATCGCTTCGACGCGCTCGAGAGCGTCGCCGGTGACGTCGTCGAGATCGATAAGTTTGTCCAACTCTTCTTCGAGCAAAATGCGACGTGCTTCTACGACCTTCACGGTGCGCCGCTTTTTGCGCTTGGGCATCATGTCGCGGAACCACTCGGCCATACTCTCCATGCCGTCGGGCGCGCCGGGTGTCATGCGATCGGGCATGCCTGGTGCAGACTGTGTGACCTCAAGCTCTACTTCGCGCGCGTCGAGTTGGCCATCCAACAGCAATGCGCGAAGTTTGTCTCGTGTCCGCTTGTGGCGTTCTGCGTCGCCTTCGTGCGCAGCGCGCTGTTCGAGCGTTGGTTCTTTCGGCTCGAGCGTTGGAGGAGTTGGCAACAACAGGTCGAGCAGCCGCTCGTCGACCTTGCTGTTTGCAATATCTTCGACTTCGCTTTCGCGCTCGCTGCGGACCATATCGATTGCGCTTTCAACAAGGTCGCGCACCATCGATTCGACGTCGCGGCCGACGTAGCCGACCTCCGTAAACTTTGACGCTTCAACTTTTGTGAACGGTGCGCCAGAGAGTTTTGCAAGGCGACGCGCGATTTCGGTTTTACCGACACCGGTAGGACCAATCAAAATGATATTGTTGGGCGCGATCTCGTTGCGAATCGACTCGGGGGTGCGCTGTCGACGCCACCGATTGCGAAGCGCAATGGCGACCGACTTTTTCGCATCGGCTTGGCCAATGATGTAGCGATCCAATTCCGCAACGATTTGGCGCGGTGTAAGGTCGGCGAGTCGCGCGATCGCCTGCTGTGTGCGTTGGGAAGACATACTGAACGCTAATGCGTTGGCCGCCGTTGCGGGTGGCGATGACTTCACACTGCACTAGTTTTGAGCGATGATTGGATTCGTACTTCTGGGCGCCGCACTCCAGCTGAGCGCCACTGTCGTGCATGCCCGTTCGGGCGCACCGGTTGTGGACATGTCGCGACCCGTGGAAGCGACGGTCGTGATTGATGGCAAGCTTGACGAGCCCGTGTGGCAGCAAGCGGCGCGTCTCACTGGGTTTTCGCTGTACACACCTGTCGATCAACGCCCCGCACCCGACTCAACCGAAGTGTTGGTGTGGTACTCGTCGACCGCGATCTACTTTGGCATCCGCGCATTTGAGCCCCATGGGGCCGTTCGGGCGACGCTCGCAGATCGGGATCGCGTGAGCAGTGACGACAATGTCGAGATTCAACTCGACACCTTTGAGGAGCGGCGGCGCGCGTTTGTGTTTATTGTGAACCCGCTTGGTGTACAAGCGGATGGTACGAAGAACGAAGGCGGCGGATTTATTCCCGGGTCGAATGTGTCGCCGGGCCAGAATGATTTGAGCGCGGATTTCCGCTGGCAGTCGCGCGGCGAGATCACGGCGTCTGGCTACGAAGTGGAGATTCGTATTCCGTTTAGCAGTTTGCGATTCCCTGTTGGCGGACGACAGCGGTGGGGGCTGCAGTTTGTTCGCCATGTGCAACACTCGGGCTATGAGGAAACGTGGACACCCGCACGGCGCGGTGCCGCGTCATTCATTTCGCAGGAAGGGTGGCTGACTGGACTGACGGGCATGCATCACGGCGTTGATGTCACGTTGAACCCCGAATTGACCAATACGGTGAATGGCGCGGCGTCGGAGACTTCGTCCGACTGGCGTTACACCAATTCGCCCCGCATCGGCGGCAACATTCGCGCAGGTCTCGGCAGTAATGCCGTGCTCGTGGGAACGATTCGTCCCGATTTTTCGCAAGTTGAAGCGGATGCAACACAGGTCGCAGCGGACACGCGCTTCGCGCTGTTTTATCCGGAGCGCCGTCCGTTTTTCGTAGAGGGTTCGGATCAATTCAATGTGCCAAACACGCTGGTGTACACACGGCGTATCGTGCAACCGGACGCCGCGCTCAAGCTGAACATTCGTCAGGGTCGCACAAACTTTGCGTTGTTATCGGCACTTGATGCGCCTGGTGCGGGGTCGCACGACAAGCCCTTCGCTGATGTGTTGCGTATCACGCGCGACTTCTCGACCCAGTCGACGGCAGGTCTGTTGTACAGTGATCGCCTGAATCGAAACGATGACAATCGAGTGTTAGGCGTCGATGTGCGTCATTTGCTGACGAAAACGACCTATGCGCAGCTGCAATTTGCGGGTAGTCAATCGCGCACCAACGGGGTGTCGCGGACGGGCGCGTTGTGGGAAGCCGTCGTTGACCGCACCGGTCGGGCTTTCGGTTATCACTACAACTTGCTGGGCATACGTCCTGATTTTCGTGCTGACAACGGCTTCGTTGCTCGCACGGGATTTGTGCAGCCAAGCATTTCGAATCGCGTTTCGCTGTTTGGCAAACCAGGCGCGCTGGTTGAGCGGTTCATGGTATTTATGTCGACGTCGGGGCTGTGGCGATACAGCGATTTCTTTGATGCGCGCAGTCTGCTTGAAAGTAAATGGAGTTTGAGTAATTCCGCTGCGCTGCGCGGCGGATGGTCGGCGTCGCTCAATCCGTCGTGGTCGACGTACGCGTTTGATCCCTCTGCCTACGCCACCCTCGCTACCGGTAGTAGCACGACGGCGAGCGCACCATATGTGCCGTCTCCGCGCATCACGACCGGCGCGCTCGCGTTTTCGGCGTCGACGCCGCAGTATCCGCGGTTTGCCGCGTCGGCAGGGTTGACGCAAGCGAATGATGTCGACTTTGCAGAAACGTCACGCATTCGGCGTACCGCGTACAATGCGTCATTGGATTTGCGCCCAACGGATCGTCTGCGCATGAATGCGACGTACGCGAGCAACGAGTTTGTTCGTCGTGTTGACGGAAGCTCGTCGTTTTCGCAGCGCATTCCGCGCGTCAAGATCGAATATCAAGTCACGCGTCCGATCTTTGTGCGAATCGTTTCGCAGTATGAAGCGAGCCGACGTGAATCGTTGTTGGACTATCGTACCGGACTGCCGCTGCTAGTGCGTCAGAGCGATGGAAGCTACGCGATGTCGAGCCGGCGCCTCAGCAACATTCTGCGCGCCGATTGGCTCTTTTCGTATCGGCCAAGTCCAGGCACGGTGCTGTTCGCTGGTTACGGCAACAGCATGACCGAGCCTGACGCGCTGCGCTTCGAACGGCTGCGTCGCGTGAGCGACGGATTTTTTCTCAAGGCGAGTTGGGTGTTTAGCC
>JANXUN010000103.1 GCA_025356185.1 Gemmatimonadaceae bacterium | reverse complement strand
GTGTTTGGCAAAGTGTTCGTCGAGTCGATCACGCGACCGAAACGCTTTGCCGTGACCGGACGCGCCATCACTCGTTGCGGAAGAGGATGGTCGTAGGGCGCCAACAGGCGGCAGTCCAGTTGGCGGCGACGCTGCAGCGGGCGGTTCGTGCAGAACCGATGGCGTCGTCGCTTCAGGCGCTGTCGATCTGGTCGGTTGGAACTGTCCCCGAACCACCAGCCACACCAGCACGCAGACGCCAAGACCCGTCAGAACGCGTCGCATTTTATCGGGGGAGCGAAAGGGTTTCGCGATCGACTCGATTGACGCGCCTGAGAATATCCCGCAGCGCCGCCAATCGCTGAATCGTGTAGGGAATCGTATCGAGTCCCGTCGTGAATCGCAGTACGTAATTGTACAACGCGATCAACACGCCCGCTTTGAGCATGGCGCCAGAAAACACGGTTGATGCGAGCAATGAGCCTGCGAGCACAAACAGTACCAGAAACTCATTAAAACCAAAGTTCCACGCCTCCTGATTGGACAATTTGACCTGCCATGTGCGCAGGCGATCATAGTGCGCTCGAATGACCACGGGATCGTTCGTCGCGATGATGTTGACCTGTTTTTCGAGCTCATCGTGCTTTTGCACGTTGAGTCGCGCCGTTCGGCGACCGTACACTACACTCAGCAGGCCAACCGGAATGAGCGCGCCGAGACAGATCAGCACCGTCACGCGATCATAGAAGAGCAAAATGATCAGCGAGCCGATCACGTTGTACGCGGCTTCGATGACATACACCAGGTCGTATTGCAAAAACTCAACGAGCTCGCGCGATAGCGTTGAGTACGCGCTCCGGCGCGACACATCCATCGAGTCAAAAGGTCGATCGAACAGTCGCGTCACGAACGACGTATAGACGCTCGAAAACGTGCGCGTATCGTACGTGTGCCGGATAGTGCCGACAATCAGCCAACTCAGATGCGCACCCACCAGATACCACAATCCGCGAAAGTCGCGAACGAGCAATCCGTCGACGGCGGCGCCGAGAAAGTACGGTCGCGCGAGGCTGCCCAGCATCTCGAGCGCGAACAACGAGTACGTAAGCACCAGCGGCCATCGATACTCGCGCAGGACGCGGCGTATCGGTGACTGAACCATGCTCATTCGGCTGCGATTGGTGTGCGTCGAGTGACTGAGTTTCCGGCGGCGCCCGCAATGCGCTTTCGACAATTGGGCGCACCGCAGTGACAATCAAAGGGTTCGCTTAATTCGTTCACTGCCAAGCCGTAGTCGAGGGTCAACTCTTCTCCGCACGTGATCGCGCGCAGTGCGACGACATCGAGCCCTGCAAACGCGGTGTTCGGCATGCACGAGTGATTTTGGGGACGCCACGCGGTGGGATCGTCAGACCAGAGCGCATACACGCTCTCGCTGAGGGGGTAGGCATACCGACGAAACTCGAGGAGCTGGTCGGCATTCCACCGGCGTTGGACGTACGGCAGGGTGACAATGTTAAAGGGCTTGGTCTCCCCGGGAAAAACGACGTCACCCGCAGCGAAGGCTCGGGCCGCAAAGGAGCCATAGCCGGCGATCGAGTCACCGCGAACCGCCGTAAGCGGCCGCGACCGTTCGTGGCGTGACATTCCCTCGTTGATGATCAGTTCCAGAAATCCCTTTGCCCCAATGCCGTCAAACCGCAAAATGTGATCGGCTGACCCTTCGGAACCCTCGGGGTA
This sequence comes from Gemmatimonadaceae bacterium, assembly GCA_025356185.1. Taxonomy (GTDB): domain Bacteria; phylum Gemmatimonadota; class Gemmatimonadetes; order Gemmatimonadales; family Gemmatimonadaceae; genus Gemmatimonas. The sequence goes on along the minus strand of JANXUN010000103.1, from coordinate 4,328 downwards.
AAACACCGAGCAGGTGAAGTTGATTTCGAGAAAGTACAATGTGCCGTCGGCGTGCTGCCGAAAGTCCAACCGCGCGTACCCGACGCCCTGAAAACCACGAAAGATTTTGGTCGCCGCTTCACCGAGTTGCGCGGCCAACGCGTTATCAGAAACCGGAGTGTTGGCGTTTGGATGCAGCGCCGATGTTTTGAGCGCGTACGTTTTGAATCGCGGCCCATCGGCGAAGTCGTATTCAACCGGACGAAACACGCGCACGCCGCCGTCAGCGGTGGCCGCGAGCAGCACGGTAAACTCGCGTCCGTCGATGTACTCCTCGATCAGCAGCGACGGAAACTCGAGCAGCTGATGCTCGACCACGCGTCGCAGCGCGTCGGGTGTTTCAACGCGCGAGTCATCGTCAACACCACGACTATCGCCGGCGTGCGCGGGCTTCACGAACAGCGGATATCGCAGCGAGTGTGATTCGATGTCATGCACCGACTTCACCACGCGATGCTGCGGCGTCGCGACGCCCGCCGCAAACGCCACGTACTTCATAAGCGGTTTGCTGGGGTCGTACAACGCGGCGGTGGGGCCCGTGTACGGCAAGTCGAGCGCGTCGAGGGTGTGAATTACATCGATCGACGGCACATCCCAGTCGAGATAGCCCTCGCACAAGTTGACATAAATGTCGTAACCGGTGCGCGCGCACGCTTGCAGTTGGCGATATACAATGCGCTTGTCGAGAAACACGTGGTGCACGTGCGCATCGGGCAACAGCGGCTGCAAATCACGCGGCGGATCGTAGTGGCGGTAATCCACAGCAGACGTGGTGTAGTCGGGTTGCAACACGCACACCGTGCGAACGCCTGCAATGCCCCCTTCGGTCTGACCGCCAGCACTCATGCGGCGTGCGCCCGCACTGTTTTGGTTCGCGCACGTTTGCTGCGCATCGCGCGCCGATGACGTCGTTCTGCATGACGCATGAGTTGCATGACGAGTTGTGCGTACGGCACATGTGCAAAGCGTAAAATCGCGCCGATCGACGTAAAGTTTTCATCTTCGGACAATCCACACTGCGCGTTCACTTCGAGAACGTACAACTCACCGGTGGCCGCATCTTCGCGCAAATCCACGCGTCCGTATCCAACGCCGCCTACCGCGACATACGCATCCCAACTTACCGCCTTGATGCGTGCGGCCGCGGCCGACCGAACCCGCGCATACTCCCACAAATTCTCGCCTTCAGGGAGCGGCGTTTCTTTGTCGTAAAACTCCCACAAACGATCGAACGACAAAAACTGCTGCGTCGCCGGCAACGAAGCGTTAAACACGCGTTCAACGGGAGCGAATACCTTCCGATGTCGTGTGTCATTGTGATCACCGACGATAAATGTCGTGTACTCGCGTCCCGCGACAAACTCTTCGGCAATTAAGCCGCCCGACATCAAGTCCCAGCCGTGATACCCATCGGCTAAACTTTGCACGCGCTCGCGCAGTTGCTCCGGCGTATGCACGACGTTGTCGATGCTAATCCCTAAGCTCCCGGCCGACACGGCGGGCTTTACGATGAGCGGGCGACCATCGCGATGAAACGGCGAACTCCAATCGGCCTGCTGCGGCTCAACGATCGACCAAGGCGCATGTGGAACGCCTGCGTCGTCGAACGCGCGCTTCATGTCGATCTTGGATGTTGTCAAATCGTAAAACGCGCGATTGGATCCGGTATAGGGCAATCCCGCGCGCTCGAGCGCATCAATCACCGAAAGGCCCGGCACTCCTTGCAACTCGTCGCCGTCGCATAGGTTAATGACACACGTCACGCCGGCGCGCACCATGTCATGGACCGTCGACTCGATCGTCTGCAGAGAGATCGGTTGCCAATGCCACGAAATCCCGAGCGAAGCAAAGGCGCGAGCAAACTCCTCGCGCCCTTGTTCAAAGTCTCCGTAGTACTGCAAATGATCGTCGGCGGCGGGCATGATGGGCACCAACACCCATACCAACGATTGCGCAAACATCGAGGCGTTCGGCTCAGTGAGCGCAGGCGTCGGAATTTGGGGCCGAGTCAGCATGCACCATGCTATGATGCAATCGGGATCTGCACAACTGCTATCGGGTGGATTGGCAACGGCGGCACGGTGTGCGTTCAGCCACCCGTGATCTCGTCCGCCGCATAGATTTGACAGATGCCCGTCATATCCGAGCTCCTCAAATTGTTGGATCTCGAACCGCTTGAGGTCAACATCTATCGTGGCCAGAATCGCGACTTGGGCACCGGTCGCGTGTTTGGTGGACAAGTGTTTGCGCAGGCGCTCGTTGCCGCGCGCCGCACGGTGGACGAACCGCGCGAGGCGCACTCGGTGCACGGGTATTTTTTGCGGCCGGGTGATCTCAAAGCGCCGATCGTCTTCTTCGTTGACCGTCCGCGCGACGGCGGCAGCTTTACGAGTCGTCGCGTGACGGCCATTCAGCATGGTGAGGCGATCTTCCATCTGTCGGCGTCGTTTCACGTCGCAGAAGAAGGCTTGAGTCACCAGACTGTGATGCCAAGCTATCCTGAACCCGAATCGTTGCGACCAGAGCTGGACCTGCTGCGTGAGCGGTCAGAGCAACTGCCCGACGCGCTGCGCAACGTGCTTACGCAGGATCGGCCCATCGATTTTCGACCTGTGCCGTTGGGCCTGAATGGCGACACGCATTCGCCAAAGCGCGCCGCATGGTTTCGCACCGTCTCGCCGCTACCCGACGATACGATCATACACCAGGCGATTGCCGCGTACGCTTCAGACTACGGGTTTTTACCAACCGCGTTGCTGCCGCACGATATCGCGATTCGCGATCCGCGTTTGCAGCTTGCGTCGATCGATCACACGTTATGGATGCATCGCGCATTTCGCGCGGACGAGTGGTTGCTGTATGTGATGGACAGCCCCTCCGCGGCGGGCGCGCGCGGTTTTGTGCGGGGAGAACTGTATACGCAACAAGGCGTCTTGGTTGCGTCGGTAGCGCAGGAAGGGCTGATTCGGCTGAAAGACGGGAGACACTCGATTCGGTGACGCGACGCTGATGTGCTATCCCATCCTTAGTGCGCTGTTTTTTTCCCTGCACCATGCTAATGGGCATGGGAGATGTGGCGGATGCGTCAAGGGTTTCGGCGCTCGCTGTAGGCGAAACATCGTTGGTGCCGGCGGCGACACACCATCTTGAAGGCGCCCGCGGCGAAACCATTTTGCTGCTCAACGGAACGGGTCCACTCACCACCAATTTTATCAAAGCTCCCGCAAAACCCTGACGCGACCGCTCAGTCGCGTTGCCGCGCAGTAGCGTGTGTCTCTGCGGCTGACGACGCGAACGCCGTGAGTTACCGGCGGCTAATGGTATAGACGTACGCTGCGACCGCGTTCACTTGATCGTCGGTTAAGAGCGGCTGCATGCCACCGCGCGCGCGCATCGCCAGCTTGTGTGACGGATCTTTGATTTCGGCGATGGGCACTCCGCGTGAAATCGTGGCAACGATGTCGTCGAACGAGCCAGTGCCATGTTGCCACACGCGCGCGACGAGCTTGGGTCCGTTCACCGACCCGATTCCCGCTTTGCCGTGACAGCGATAGCAGCTGCCGTTGTTATAAATCGAGTCGCCAACTGCGATGACTTTTGACGTGACGTTGCTTGGGAGCGTCGCCTTGGCGCCTTTCGCGGTGGGCACGTTGCTGCCAGACGACGAAGCACTTGCTGAGGCCGCACCCGGTGACGTAGTGGTCGTGCTGGACGCTCGATGACACCCGGACATCACGACAGCAGCACTGACCAGAACGACGCGCCCGGTGTGTTTGAATCGTGTCATCTCATCTACCTGTGAAGAGAAAGTCGTTAACGCAACGTCGCTGCCAACTGCTTTGGCGCCACTCGAACGTATCCGTCGGTGATCAGCTCCGTGATGGCGTTCCAGTCGGGCCTCTTGTCCAGCCACACGCCAACCCACCCGCTGGGTCCAACGTATGGGGGAATGAACAAGCGGTCGGGCTCTGCGGTCACTAACAGGCGCTGATTTTCAACTGCTGCCTTGATCCACACCGCGTGCCGACCAGCGCCATGGTGGTTCGATGCATTCGCGTACATCGCGAACATTTTATTGCGCACACGAAAGGTGGGCTCGCCCCATGCCAATTGCTCATGCGCCTCGGGGAGGGCCAGGCAGAGCTTGCGAACTCGATCAAGCGGGATTCGGGGCATGAGAGATACTTACTCGAAACGCGCAACTGGGGCAGGTCAGAACGGGAACTGGTAACTGAACCCTCGAAACTGTGAACTTGGACAGATCTCGCCTAGTTCACAGTTTCGAGGGT
>JANXUN010000085.1 GCA_025356185.1 Gemmatimonadaceae bacterium | reverse complement strand
CCTGGCAAGCTCCGACGTATTCAGCACGCCGCCGTGCGTGTTCGCGAGCATCTCCCACAAGCGCCGCATCGTAGCTCCAGACGTGCTCACACCGAGTTGCGGCAAATCTTGTTCAAGATACGTCCGCACGAAATTCAGCCGCCACTTTGCACTGTCACCGTCGGTTCGCGCGAGAAACGCCCGTGGAAATCCGCCGCGTACCCATCGGCGCGTCAGCACACCGACGCCCACGTCGCGCAGCGTGAACGGACGCAGCTCAAAGTAGGCGATGCGTCCTGCGAGTGATTCTGCACTCTGCCGCAATAACGTCGGTGCCGCGCTGCCGAGCACGAGAAATCGGCAGCGAATGGGCCTGCGATCCGCGAGCACGCGCAGCACCGTAAACAGGTCCGGGCGTCGCTGGATCTCATCAAGCACCACCAGTCCGCGACAATCGGCGAGCGTGAACATGGCGTCGTCGAGGCGCGCGAGGTCCCGCGGATCTTCGAGATCGAAGTGCGCGACCGGTCCGCGCCACGTTGCCCCGATGTATCGCGCGAGCGTGGTCTTGCCGACTTGTCGTGCGCCCAGCACCGCCACCACCGGCGCGTCGCGCAGAAGCCGTCGCACAGTCCCTTCAGCGTCCGTGCGGAGTAGATTTTTCATACCTTGAAACCTCAGCGCTCAGCGCCGCTTTTTCAAGGTGGGAAACGCTTGTTTCCCTCTGAATCTGCAAGATGGACTATGCACGCATAAGAGATACCCGTCCGGCAGCGAGATTCGCGAGCAGTGCGACATGCACATCGAGCGCGTCGATCACACGATACCCAGGTTCATATCCGTCGAATGCCAGCCCAAGATCGGTGCCGGCCAAGACAATCGCGTCGGCGCCCTGCTCTTCAATCATGCGCCGCCCTGCGTCGAAAAACACTGCCCGCTGCGCGTCGCTACAGGTGCCCGCGACCGCGACATCCTGATACGTTTGTGAAAGCCGTTCAGTATCGTCGTCGCACGCCACCGCTTTCGTTCGACGCAGTTGACCATACAAGCGGGTGCGCATTACCACACGCGTACCGAGCAATCCCACGCAGCGAACTCCGGCGTCGGCAAAATGCGCGTCAAGCGGTGTCACCGCTGATACCAGCGGAAGCGATGCAATCCGCACCGTCTCCTCGAAGCAGAAGTGTCCGCCGAGCGACGTGATACCCACGCACTCGGCGCCTGCCGCTTTTAAGCGGTCAATTAACGCGGCGTACACCAGCGCCTGCTCCTCGCGACGATCCGCGAGGTTGTTTCGAATCAGCGTGTGGACATCGGCTTGTACAATGGTGAGTTCAAGCGGACATTCCAGAGCGCGCATCCGCGCACAGAGTCGTTGGTAGTACACGAGCGTGGCGGCCGGACCGATGCCGCCGATTAATCCGATGTGCATATCGTTCGCGTTGTACGTGAGCGTGGCGTTCGTGCCGTAATCAGAATATCACCGGGACACTCGAGATGACCATTCCCTTTCATCGGCTCAGACGGAGTGTAGCGGCGTTGGCGAGTTTCGCGGCTCTGGCACTGCCGCACCGACTGTCGGCGCAGCCCATTGCGCACGACGCGTCAGACACGCTCGACGTAGTCACGGCGGCACGATTTGCGGCGCTCGCGCTCGCCTGCGTGCAAAAGGAATATCCGAATAAGATCTCGCATATCCTGAACTCGGCCGCTGACATTCGGCCACCGCACGAACTCACACCGACGTTTTACGGTTGCTACGACTGGCACTCATCGGTGCACGGTCATTGGATGCTCGTGCGATTGCTGCGCACCTATCCGACCGCGTCGTTTGCAAAGGCCGCATGGGCGGCGCTCCAAGCCAACGTCACGCCAGCGCACATTGCGGGCGAAGTTGCGTACATCAATGCGACGGGCCGCGAAACATTTGAACGGCCGTACGGATTCGCGTGGTTGTTGCAGTTGGGCGCCGAGCTGCGTGAAACGCCTACACGCGACGCGGCAACGCTTTCGGCCGCACTCGGTCCGCTTGAAGCAGCGGTGATCAGCCGACTGAAGTCGTGGTTGCCGAAACTCGCGTATCCGATTCGTGAAGGTGAGCACGCGCAAACGGCGTTTGCATTTGGATTGATTCTGGACTATGCACGTACGAGAGATCCGGCGCTGGCCCAAATGGTGATTGCCAAGGTGCGCGAATTTCATCTGCACGACAAAGACTGTCCCATCGCGTACGAGCCATCTGGTCAGGACTTTGTGTCGCCGTGCATCGCCGAAGCCGATTTAGTTCGTCGTGTATTACCGCCGAAGGAATTTGCGACCTGGTTGACAGCATTCTTGCCGCGCATTCCCACCACAAATTCCGCTGCCTGGTTGCCGATCGGCGTGGTGACCGACAAAACCGACGGCAAGCTTGCGCACTTGGACGGACTCAATCTGAGTCGCGCGTGGATGCTGGAAGGGATCGCGTCGGGACTACCGGCGAATGATGCGCGCAGACGTGCACTGCTGGCCGCGGCGCGCGTACATGCCGCGAGTGGCCTCGCCGCGGTCACGGGCGCGCATTACGAAGGCGGTCATTGGTTGGGAAGTTTTGCAACGTATCTGACGACGCGTCGCGGATTGGGAATATGAACACTCGACCCTATTCTTTGTCGGAAACGTGCGCCACGCTACCGAATGCCTAAATCCACGCGCAAAGAGTTTCTCCATGCGACCGTAGGCGCCGCCGCCTTCGCGGCGCTTCCCAAATCATCGCTACATGTGCCGCCGCTTGAAGCGCCGACCACATTCAGTGCGGCCAAGCCGCTCCTCCAGCTGCAGCAAGAGTTCGTCGATCTTCGATTTGGCATGTTCAATCACTTCAACCTCGCGACATTTCAAGATCGCGAATGGGGCGATCCGCACGATCCGCCTACCGTGTTCGCTCCCACAGCGCTCGACACCGACCAGTGGGCGCGCGCCGCCAAGTCGGCGGGGATGACGTGGGGTTGTCTCACCCCCAAACATCACGACGGCATTTGTCTGTGGCCCACCGCGACGCCGGTCGCAAGTGTTGCACACACGAAAGCAAAAACCGATGTCGTGCGGTCGTACGTGGATTCATTTCGTCGCGAAGGGCTCAAGGTCGCGTTTCACTAGCTCGATTCTCGATTTC
>JANXUN010000049.1 GCA_025356185.1 Gemmatimonadaceae bacterium | reverse complement strand
CCCGTCGCCCTTCTCCCGTCGATGCCAAAGGCGCGCCCTGCGCCTTGAGCATCCGAATCGGCAGCAGCTTGGGTAGCGTGACGCAATAAAACTCACCTAACCAGTCACGCTTGGGACGATCGCGCGGTGCGGTGATCGTCTTCTGCGACTTGGGTGCGAGCCGGCTCGCGGTATAGATGTATTCCTGTCTCGCACGCGTGAACTCTTTGGCGGTGACGAGGTATTTACGCTGCATCTCGCATACCGTCATTTCGCGCTCCCCCTTATAGCTATCACCTCGCGAGACTTCAAAGCCTTGCGAGATCCCGCGCACTTGAATGGTTTGTTGCTGGAAGTAATCGCGCTGCAACTTGCGCGCGTCGCCCTTTACCAACGTTTGCGAGTAGCCGTGAAACAAGCGCATCTGCAGATCCCGTCCGTTGGGAGCCAGCAGAAACAGGCCACTATCGGCGTACACCGTTTTGCGATCCGTACCGCGCGACAGATCGTACAGCGTGACGTCGTTCATGCTATTGGTCGCGGCGTCACTTCGTCCCACGCGGATATAGATCTGTTCAGTGAGCGCGATCAACACTTGGTCGCGCAGGGCGAGCGTGGGCTTGGTTCGCGAAATATCCTGCTGCAGCATGCGCAGTTGATGATTCGCGCGCGACAGCACTTGGTCATTGAATCCCACCATCAGCAGCGACAACAGCAGTGCACAAAACATCACCGGCAGCATCAGCGTACGTACGCGCACGCCACTCGCCTTGAATGCCGTGATCTCATGCTCGGCAGCCATGCGCCCAAACGCATACAGGGTGGCCACGAGCACGGCCATCGGCATCGTCATGGCAACAGTGAACGGCAGCGACAGCACGAAAAACTGTGCGATCGCGTTCCACGGCAGCCCTTTACCCGCGAGATTCGCGAGCTGACGCGCGACATACTGCAGCATCAGCAGCGACGTCAGCGCGCTGAGCGCGAACACGAGCGGGCCGACGTGCTCGCGCACGACGTAGCGGGTAACAAGCTTCACGACGTAAATTCCCTAGGGACGACCAGCATTATCAAGGGTGCGGGTGCAATCAACAGTAGATCCGGTGAATGACGCGGTTGACACAGCTTTGCCTGCGCCGCTGCTACCCCACGAACGGAGTTCGGTGCGCCGCCTGACGAGTCGGCGATCTGCCGACCGAACCACGGCGCTCCGTCAGGTGGGAAGCCGCCGTTTGTCGCCCACTGCAGCGGCAATTCGATGGGTCGGACGGTGGGCCATCGCGTTGTTAGCCCTCCCGAGCACTTTCGCACTCACCGCACAGGGACAACGGGTCTCTGGCGCGGTGTCGACCGTGGTGAAAAGTATCGACAGCGCAGCCGTCGACACGACTGTCCAGCCCAATATTTCACCCGTGGGCGAGCGCATTGCCGGCCTGCGACTTCGCGGCGCGGGTGACACGCTCGTGTTCCGAGGCCTGAGCCGGTTTGGCATTCTAACCAACGGGTTTCCGTATCGGCCCGACTCGCGGTGGGTTGCCAGACAGCTCGTCGCACGCACGCGCCAACGCATTGCGGTCAACGACACGGCGCAGTGGACACGGGTCGTGCAGCGCGACCTGCTGGCACAGTCGCAACGGGCCGCAGATCTCGCGGCGGCGGCGGATTCGGCCAGCCGAGTGCCGCGGCCGGGTTCACTGATTCCGCTCACGTCCAATCCCGCCAGCGCGCCGCGCGTGGGAGCCGATGCGGGAAAGCAGATTGGCGGTGCTGACTTTCTCGCTGCCGTGTCGGATTTGGGCATCGTGCTCGACACGCGACTCGAGTCCAAACTGCTACGCACGCGCAATCTGCGATGTACGTCGGCGCAGTTGAGCATTATCGGCAGCAACTGCGAAGGCTCATGGCAACCCTCATTTGATTTTCAGTTCAACTTGCGCACGGGCGGCGTGATCGCCGAACGCGTGCATATGAATGTCGACTACGACTCGCAGCGCGAGTTTGACGCGTCCAACAACATTTCGGTGTATTACCAAGGCAAGACCGACGAAATCTTGCAGCGACTCGAAGTCGGCAACGTCACATTGCAAATTCCCGCGTCGCGTTTCCTCACGTCGGGCATTCCCTCAGGCAACTACGGCGTGCAAGCGAGCGGACAACTCGGTCCAATGCGCTTCACATCGATTGCCGCGCAGCAAAAGGGCAATGTTTCCAAAGACAACATCTACACCGTCGGTGACCGCACGCAGCAGCGGGTCGATCGTGCGATTGAAGACATTCAGATTGAACAGCGGCGATTCTTTTTTACGATTGACCCGCGTCAACTGCGCGGTTTTCCAAACATCGATCTGCTCAATCGGCAGCAGATGCAGCAGCTCGCCGCAAGCTTGCCCGATTCCATTCGCCCCACGCGCATTTTTCTCTATCGGCAGCTCGTCGGCGCGTCCAACCAGAATCCGCGCGGTCCGCAGTTTTCGGTGCGCGGCGCGCGCAACCCAACGCGGCAAGTGTACCAGGTATTGCGCGAGAATATCGACTACTATGTCGATCCGTCGCAGCTGTGGATTGCACTCATTAGTCCCCTCGATCCGCAGCGCGAGCGCCTCGCGGTCGCCTACGAAGTTGGCGGCGTTGGTGGACGCAACATCAATACGGGCGGAACGCCAGACATTGAGCTGACCGATGCGCCGCAGTTCGCAAATCTCCTGTGGGAGCCAGAGCTGCAACCCAGCGCGATCGAATACTTTCAGCGCGAAATCAAATCGGTGTATCGGTCAGCTCAATGTCTGGCGTTCCGCCCGTATTGATGTTGCGTCCACCAACGCCGCCAACTTCGTAGGCGACCGCGAGGCGCTCGCGCTGCGGATCGAGGGG
>JANXUN010000030.1 GCA_025356185.1 Gemmatimonadaceae bacterium | reverse complement strand
CGACAATCGCCGTCACGCCGCGCTCAAACAGAAACTCTGTATGATCTGCGAACGCCTTAAATCCGTGCACTTCAAGCTTCGTCAACCGCACTAGAACGCTCTCCCCGTTCGATAAGCCAGCACCGGCGTAATGCCGAGTGCGCGCAATGAATCCGCCATCGTCGTCGCCTGCGAAGGCGTTTCGAACGCGCCGGTATAAAGTGTAGCAGTGCCGTTTGGCTGCAGCAGCGCATACGCAACAATGCCGCGTCTTCCGTATGCAACGACACGCGTATGTGCGGTGGTCGCTCCGACGCCTCCTTCTAATCGCAGCGCATACGGCACGATGGCGACACTGCCGTCTCCAACGATTTTTGCTGCACGAAACTGGTTGAGCTGTGCGTCGGCACTGTCTTTGTCCGCGCTCGCCCCGACGTACACGCGATACCACGTCGCGCCATCTTGCACGACGGACGACGCCGCAACTGCGCGTTGTGCTTTTAGCTTCACGTCGCCGACAATATCGGGGACGGTGTTCGATTGCGCATAGAAAATTGCGTACCGCGATGCAGCGACCGAATCGGCCGGATTGGCAACAACCAGCGGCGGTACCACGACGCGCAGTGCGCTATCCGCGGCGACGGCAGCAAGACTGTCCGACACGCGTTTTGCGGCCGCCAACAGTGCACTATCACCAGTGCGCGCAGTGTCCATTGCGGTCGGTTTGACAAGCATGGTCGACGTATCAGGCTTGCCACGAGTCAGCATGGCAGCAACCTGCGGAGGTAAAATCGAAATGATTTGCGGCCACATTGCACCGACGGCAACCGCCACTGCTCCGATCGCCACAGCGGCCGCGATCAGTTTGCGTCGACGTACGCCGCTTAAATCTGCCGCTGCTTGGCGCGCACGCGCCGCTTTTTCGCGCTGCGGTGCAGGGGGCGGGGGCGGCGCAGCATCGGGTGGCGGCGCGATGATGGCAACGCCCGGGGGCATCGGGAAACGCGCATCACCAACCGGCAACAAACTGCCAACAAATCCGCACAGGTCGGCGAATCCGGGTGTGCCAGGAATCGCGACGATGAGCAGCAGCGCGCCGACTTCATGGAATCCCGCAGCGAGTCGGCGCCACCGATCGTTGGCATACACTGAATGATGCGCGACTGCCTCGGTGCCGCTGGGCATGAGAAACACATTGCCCATGTCGTCGACTTGTCTCGCGATTTTATTCAGCGACACGCCGTACAGAAAACTGTCGGAGACGCCGTGCGGGTCGTCGCTGCGATTGAGTGCTTCCAACGGCGCACTCTCACCAATCAGATCGGCAATGGCTACGCGGCGTCGTGCGCCTTGCGCGCGCGCGACGCCAACTGCGACCATGGCCGCAGCATGCGCATCGAATCCGGCAATCACGGCCGCAAAGGTGTTGTCGAGCAACGGCGACAGTCGCTGCCCTTCTTGTTCCCACGAATGCGACGGCGATGCAGTAGTACTCGTCATGGAGCGCCCTCAAAAATCCAATAACTCTGACCGGACGACTTCCCAACCCGGTCTGCCTCGGCGCGCGAGGCAAATGGCCCCAGCACAACGCGATACAAGGTTAACCCATTCCGATCAATTGTCGTGACTCGCGCCGACTGTCCGTCGACTCGAATTTTTGACGCAAAATCGCGGGCTTGCATTTCGTTCTGCACTGATGCAAACGCCACCGTGAACTGCGATGCGATTGGCGCTGAGTCACGGGTGGGCGGGCGAGCGGAATCGCGCGCTGGCTCGCGATGGTCCGATGTGTCGCGCGGCGCCGACGTACGGAACTGTACCGGCTGATCGAGCCCAGTGGCACGCGCGCGGAAGCCGTTCCAACGCAAACCTGTCCAAAATTCGCCGCCTGCTCGAGCGATCTTACGACCATCGGTCAGCCCCGGCGTCGTCATCACGACATCCTTGCCTCGAGCGAGCGCGATCATTCCGTCGGCCAGCACAAGCGGGAGATCACCGCGCCACTCTGTCATCACCGTGCCAAGCACCGCGTCATCGCCCAAACTGACGACGAACACTGAGTCGGCCGCGCCGCGCGCGAGAAGCACGCGACCCAATGGGTCCATGCGCAACGCGGTTGGAACGGACGGCAGCTTGACCTTGTCGCTCACTTTTTCGTCGAATCGATCGACCACACGAATCGAGCGATCGTCGACCAACGCGACAAACAGTCGATCCCCGCTCGGCGTGGCGGCGATCGCCGAGATTGGGTCTCCCATCTTTGTCATCAGCGCCTGCTTCATGTCGCGTGACCGCACGGCGATCAGCGTCTCGTTCGCGCCGAAAAATAGACGGTCACCGACGCTGCCCGCGGTTGCCGCAAGCATGGCGGAATTCGTCTGCGCGTCGCCTCCTACGGTGAACGAAATTGTGTCGACAATCTCGATGCCGGGAGGACGCACTCGCCACACGATGACCTGCTTCTCGCGGGCCCCCGCAACGATCAAGCTGCCGTCGCCCTGAGCGAACAGTGCAGACGCTGGTAGCGTTGGCGTCAACTTCCAATCGCCGCCGCTCGGCGTAAAACGCGTGATTTCTCCTTTAGCTGTCAGCGCGTAAATCGCGGCGCCGTCAGCAGATACTACCGCTTGTAGTGCAGTGTCACGTGAGGTGCTGACGGTTCCCAATCGGAGGTCAATACGGACCGCGGCACCGCGCCGATCGGTGGCGGCAATGAATCCGTCCTCGGCTCCAAAGGCCACGACTTGGCGCAGCGCCGGCACTCGGCTCGACGACCGCCAGAGCGCTGAGTCCATCGCTGGGTAGGCGTAGGCCGTGAGCGTTCCACCATCCCGCGCGACGCGCAGCATGACGGGATCCGGACCACCGGGAATGCTGGGAGTGGCGCCTGCTCCAGAGGGGCGGGACGAGTGATCAGAACAGCCGCACGCGAGAGCAAAGAGCGCCGACGCGAGGAGCGTGCGCACGGAGGGAAAATACCCGGGGGAGAGGACACCGGCGAGGGGGAATTTCCCAAACTATTCACTCGCAACTGGGGCTTGTAAGAACGGGGAACTGACAACTGAACCCTCGAAACTGTGAACTTCGGACAGATCTATCCGAGTTCACAGTTTCGAGGGTTCAGTTATCAGCTGTCAGTTCTGACCTACACCAGTTATGAGTTACCAGATCAACTCAATAACTCGACCCAAAGAACCAGGTGCCAAACCCCTTCTGTCCAGGCCGGCTAAACGGCACTGCGTAATCCCACCGCACGATTGCGATGTTAAACAGGTTCAGTCGGAATCCAATGCCGTAGCTCTGCAACAACGCGCGCTGCTTGGAGAAGTCGTACGCCGCAGGGGCCTTGGCCACGACCGACTGTCCTTGCGACCACGCGACGCCCGCGTCGTAGAAAAACAGTCCGTCAAGCGGCGGAAATCCAAACCCGTTGCCGTTTACGCGACGCAAGATCGGGAAGCGCAGTTCGGCGTTCGCGTACGCGATGCGGCTGCCGATGGTCTCGGCGGAGTTACACTGCGAGCCCGTATCGGTGGGCAAACCCGTGCATGAGATCGATGAGAAGTCATCACGGTTGTAACCGCGAATGTAATCAGGGCGCCCAATCCACTTCGGAAAGCGCAACTCGTCTCGGCCTTGCGAAATGCTGCCAACGAATCGCGTGGCGATGGTGACGTAGTTGAACAACAGCGGCGTATAGTGTCGCACGTCTAACAAATAATCGATCAACTTCCACGAACCGAAGCTGGGCTCCACCGATGCACGCATGCGCGTACCAAAGATCGGGCCCGTGTATCCCATGAGCGTGTTGTCACGCACGTAGGCGAGCGACGGTGAAACTGTGTTTGCCGACGCGACATTATGCGTGTCGCCTCGTTCCAGACCGCCCGCCACTTGATAGGTATAGTCCACCACTTGCGTGAGGCTGAACACCTGTTGATCGATATTCTGAAAGCGCGCGCCCAATTCGAATCGTTGGAATCGGTCGAGCGGATAAATACCCGCCACAAACGCTTCACGTACGACCAGCCGTATGATGTCTTGGCTGACCGCGTACTGATTGTTGCCTAGCGAGGACTGCGTCTGATTCTGAAATAAATAGTAGGGCGCCTGCGTGATGCCCGTCGTGTACTGCAGGCGACCACCCAAGCTCGTGTAACCGACAAACAGCTGCGCGTCGCTCAAGGCACCGTTAATCGATCCCGACAACGCGAGCCGATTGTCGCCTAAGAGATCGCTGAGGATGATCGTCGTTCCGCCGTACGTGCCCTGGCCGCCGTAACCACCCTGCGAGTATCCGATAGACGGCTGCGCAACGTACTCGGGCGAGAACCGAACTTTGTACTTTCCTTCTTTGAAGCGCGTCGTGTCGGGCAGGTTGAAGTCAAAGCTGTCCATCATCGCGCGAATGCTCACCGTTTCCGAAAGCTTTGCGACCGACGATGCGGCGAGTTCGCTGGATGCGCGCGCGCCGGAATTGCCACGGTAGAACGATTGACGCGTGACGGCGGTGTCGCGAATGCTTCCCGCACGTAAATGCGTGACGTCGCCGAAGAGCCGACGCGGCGTTGTATCAGGAACCGCCGCTGCCGCTGACGCGCCCGACG
>JANXUN010000013.1 GCA_025356185.1 Gemmatimonadaceae bacterium | reverse complement strand
GTCAGCGCTCGACGAGTTGCGCGAGCACTATGACATCGATGGTCACGGTGTAGAACTGGTCGATCAAGGTGGCGGCTGGCAGATCCTGACTCGTGCTGAATACGCCGAAGCGATTGAGCGCGCGCAGGTCGCGGTGCGACCGCAGCGATTGTCCGCCGCGGCGCTCGAGACGCTCGCAATCATCGCCTATCGTCAACCAATCGGACGCGCAGAAATCGAAGAGATTCGCGGCGTTGCAGTGAGTAGCGTCGTCAAGTCGCTGCACGAGCGTGGACTCATCGACATCGTCGGACGGAGCGAAGGAATGGGACGTCCGCTGTTGTACGGCACGACGTCGCAATTTCTCGAACAGTTTGCACTGCGACATCTCGAAGAACTTCCGCGCGCCGATGAATTGGCGATTGCGCTGCGCGGCGCCGGCAGCGCCGTAATTGCGGAGTGACGCGTCCCGGTCATAAACCGCGGCGCGAAGACGGCGCAAAGCGTCGTCCGTCGGTTGGGAAGCCCGGATCGCGCGGGCCGAAGACGGATTCGTCGCGTGAGGACGGCGGGCGCCCAGTCGATCCGCGTTCAAAAAAACTGCGCGGCGCGATGGCGAGAGATGCGAGATCGCGCGATGGCGCTGCACGCGAGGACGCTGCACGCAATGGCGCACCGCGCGATGCCAAAGGGCCGGGGGCAAAAGGTCGCGACGCAAAGAATCGAGATGCGAAAGGCCGAGATGCGAAACCGCGTGACGCCGATGCGCGCGGCGCGCCGCCACGAGCGTCGACGGGCAAACCCAAACGAGTAGTGGGACCGGTCGGCTCGGGCGGAAAAGGCGGAACTGTCGCTGCGACGGCCGAAGGATCGATGCGTGTTCAGCGTGCACTCGCGCGTGCAGGTCTCACCTCGCGCCGTGAAGCCGATCAAGCCGTGGCGGACGGACGCGTGACGGTGAACGGCGTTGTTGCGCTGATCGGTCAGCTTGTCGACCCGGCGCGCGATCGCATCGCGTTGGATGGTCAATCCGTATCGACGGTTGTGACGAAACATCGGTGGATTGTGTTGCATAAGCCGCCCGGTGTGATGACAACCAAGTCGGATCCCAATGGACGTCGTACGGTCTTTGACTTAGTCGAACGCGTGCCGGGATTGGTGTATGTCGGTCGCTTGGATTTCATGACGGAAGGCGTGCTGCTACTCACCACCGATGGACGCGCTGCGAACGCACTGACGCATCCGAGCAACGAAGTCGAACGCACGTACCTCGCGACAGTGCGAGGTGATGCGACGAGCGCGGCCCGAATCGCACGACAAGGGGTAGAGTTGGAGGATGGTGTCGTCGTACCGCGAGATGTGTCGGCGTACGCCATGGGGCTCAGGCGGTGGGGGTTCGAGCTCACGATCGCTGAGGGGAAAACGCACGAGGTGCGGCGCATCTGCGACGCACTGGGCTTGGAGGTTGAGAAACTTGTGCGAACGCGATTTGGACCGATCCAGCTGGGTGGGTTGCCTCTCGGTGAAACGCGCGCTGTCACGGCTAATGAGATGGCAGTGTTGGAAGCGCTGATGCCGGCTGCACCAACCCGCGCGCAACGATCGTGACCCCAGGCATGCGATGATCAACTTGAACCGTTCTTTGAGGAGCATGCCGTCGTGACCTCCAGCGTCAATACGTCCACCGACGCCGTGCTTGTGCAAGGAGTCCTGCACGAAGTCGCTCGGCGCATTGTTGGACAGGAATACATGGTTGAACGACTGCTGATCAGTCTACTGACCGGCGGTCACGTCCTGTTAGAGGGCGTGCCAGGGCTGGCAAAAACGTTGACCGTGCGCACACTGGCGGAGACGGTCCGCACCACGTTTCAACGCATTCAGTTTACGCCGGATCTTCTGCCGGCAGACGTGGTGGGCACGCAGATCTTTGATCAGCAGACGGGCGAGTTTCGCGTAAAGCACGGCCCGATTTTCGCGAACATCATTCTCGCGGATGAAATCAATCGCGCGCCCGCGAAAGTGCAGGCGGCGTTGCTCGAGGCGATGCAAGAAAAGCAAGTCACGATTGGCGGAACGACGTACAAGTTGGCGGAGCCGTTCTTGGTACTCGCGACGCAAAACCCGATCGAGCAAGAAGGCACCTATCCGTTGCCCGAAGCGCAAGTCGATCGATTTATGATGAAGTTGCGCGTGGGCTACCCAAGTCGTGCCGAAGAGAAAGAGATCCTTCGACGGATGGCGGGCGGTGATAAAGTCTCCATTGTTCCCGTCGCGTCGCCCGAAGAGTTGCTCGATGCACGTCGTCGTATCAGCGAATTGTATATGGACGAGCGCATCGTCGATTACATCGTCGAGTTAGTGCATGCGACGCGGTATCCAGCAGAGGTCGGGATCGCTGATCTCGCACCGCTTATCGAATTCGGCGCGAGTCCACGCGCGACAATCGCGTTGGGCCAAGCCGCGCGTGCGCACGCGTTTTTGCGCGGTCGTGCGTTCGTCACGCCGGACGATGTGAAGAGCATCGCACCTGACGTGCTGCGGCACCGGGTACTGACGACATTTGAAGCCGACGCAGAAGGCGTGACCAGCGATGCCATTGTCGCACGCATTCTCGCTGCGGTGAACACGCCCTGACCCCGGTGCGCGCGGACGTGTCGCCCCATCCGGTTTCGCCGGCGGCGGCTGTACCCGCTGATGTGCTGCGACAAGTGCGTCGCATCGAAGTGCGCACGCGTCGACTCGTCGACTCGAGCTTTGCCGGCGAATATCGCTCGTTGTTCAAAGGGCAAGGGATGGAGTTCTCCGAGGTGCGTGAGTACCAGCCCGGTGACGAAGTGCGCTCAATTGACTGGAACGTGTCCGCGCGCATGGGTCGTCCCTTCGTCAAACGTTACGTCGAAGAGCGCGAACTCACGATCATGCTGGCCATCGATGTGTCAGGATCATCGCGCTTCGGCACCCGCGAGCGCTTCAAGAACGAACTGGCCATTGAATTGGCCGGGGTGCTCGCGCTCACGGCCGTGCGCAACAACGACCGCGTCGGCATGCTGATGTTTTCCGATCAGGTTGAACACGCGCTGCCACCGCGCAAGGGACGCAAGCATGCGCTACGTCTCATTCGTGATTTGCTCTCGGTAACACCCGGTTCGCCACGCACGTCGATCGCTGCGGTGGTCGATCGCCTGATGCGATTGTTGCCGCATCGTTCCGTGATATTTTTGTGTTCCGATTTTTTGAACGACGAGCTCGAGAAACCGTTGGCGCGACTCGCGCAGCGACATGATGTGATCGCGGTGACGCTCGAAGATCCCGCGGAGCGCGTGCTGCCCAATATCGGTGCGGCGCGCTTGGAAGATCCTGAAACTGGCGAGCGCATCGAGATCGATACGTCGCACCCGGCGGTGCGCGCGGCGTTTGCGCGACACGTCGCACAGGCAGACGAGGAGCGACGCAAACTGTTTGGTCGACTGGGTCTCGACGAGATCGTTGTGCACACCGAGCATGGCTACGTCGACGCATTGCTGGCGTTCTTTCGCGCACGTGTTCGACGTCCGCACGGCGCGGTGCGTACGGGTCCGCGCGGTGTGCTTGGCGCGGCAGCGCACAACGAGATCGCGGTCCGTACGCACAGCGCAACGATGCGCGCAACACCCGCGTCGAATGAGCCGGTCGCGTCACTCCCGGCAAAGCAGGCTACCTACGCCCAGCCACCGAAACGGTGACGAGCTCCCGCGATTCAGCGAGGCAGGTGTCATCACTGCGTTGTTTCATGCGCGCGGTGATGCTGGGCTTCGTGACGTTGCAACTCAGCGCGCACGCCTCGCTGCTTGATGCACAACCGCGTCCCAAACGCCGTCGCCCGGTCGATTCCATCGCGACGCAAACGCCGCCGCTCAAAACAGAGTGGGCCATTCAGCCTGACACCGTTTCTGTCGGCGACGTCTTCACGTTTCGAGTGACCCTTGAGGTACCGATCGACGCGGTGATCAACTGGCCGACCATCACCGATACTGCGGCGGCCGTGAGTGTCCGCGCGCCCGCAAAGGTGTCGAGTGACGTGTCCGGCGCGGTGCGGCGCGAGACGGCCGACTATCGCATGGCCGCGTGGGATGTGGGGATGGTGCCGATTGCGTTGCCAGATATCGCTGTGCGTACCAAGAATGGCGTGGTATCGGCAACGGTGCGCGGCGCGCGCATTGCGGTGATGACTGTTTTGCCGCTCGACACGTCGCTGCGTGTGCCAAAGCCGCTGCGCCCGCCGTTTCCCCGCGTTGTTCCGTGGTGGGAACTCTGGTGGCCCGCTGCGGCGGTTGTTGCGGCGCTGCTCGCGCTCTGGTGGTTGTGGCGCGTACGACGGCGGCGCGTAATTCCGCACATTCGTGAGTCGCTTGGCCCGTTTGAACAAGCGCTGGCGGATTTCGAGCGGCTCGAGCGCCAAGGCTTCGAGACGGTCGGCGAA
This sequence comes from Gemmatimonadaceae bacterium, assembly GCA_025356185.1. GTDB lineage: Bacteria > Gemmatimonadota > Gemmatimonadetes > Gemmatimonadales > Gemmatimonadaceae > Gemmatimonas. Next base: position 566 of record JANXUN010000013.1, on the reverse strand, counting down.
CGTGGACGTGCGGTGGCGCTGGCCAGTGAAGTACTGCGCACCTACCTCGCCGCACGCGTTGCTCCGGCATCGCTCGCGCGCACGAGTGACGAAGTGCTCGCCATCATCGAGAACGACCCGCGCGTGCCGAGTGAGCGCATCGCGCAACTATTCGCGCATGCTGATCGCATCAAGTTCGCAAAGGAACGAGTAGCCCTCGACGACGTGTTGGCGTACTACGCCGATGCGCGCGCGATGGTGCAATGGATCGAAGCGGCTGATCGCGCCCGCCGTCTTGCGGATCAACAGGCGCGCGACGCAGCCGCGCTTCACACACAAAAAGCAGAACGCGTGGCGAAGGCGGCCGACGAAGATGCAGCGCGCCGACGTTCACGTCGCCCCACGTCTGGCGTGTCATGAAGTCCATCTCCGATGCATTACTGCGCTTCACCGCAGGATGGCAACAAGACGGATTCGCACTGTTTGGTGTCAATTTCGCGCATCCGTTGGTGCTGCTGATGCTGTTGGTGTTGCCGTTGTGGGTGCTGTTGCGCCGCCGTCGTGCGCCGCAGCGCGCGGACGCCATT
>JANXUN010000634.1 GCA_025356185.1 Gemmatimonadaceae bacterium | reverse complement strand
CGACACACAGGAGCCACGCCCGGGAGCATTGTGCGGGGCATGGCGTGGCGTCCCACGGGTCGCTAGACAGCATTCGCTTGCCACTGCAAACTCGTACTGGAGAACACCGATGACGCGTCGATACCTTCGCGAGCTGAGTCTACTGCTGCTCTACGTTTTTCCCGGATCTGCGGCGATCGCCCAGCCAGGACGATTCGATCTAGAGAAAACGAAACGGGTGCTCACTGGCTTGATCGAGAAAACACTGGCCGAGAATGGCATTCCTTCGATGTCCATCGCGCTGGTTCGCGGCGACTCGATCGTTTGGAAGGCGGCGTTCGGCTACACGAATATGCGCACCCGAACGCCCGCCACCACGGAGACCATTTACAGCACCGGGTCGTCGTTCAAGTCGGTCACTGCGACGGCGGTGATGCAGCTGGCCGAGCAGGGCAAGCTTAAACTGGATGACCCAATCACCCGATACCTGGGCGATAGCCTCAAGGACCGGCTTCAGGGGCCAAAGCCAGTGACGTTCACGGACCTGCTGTCTCACTGGGCCGGGCTTGCGAACGGCGCAGAGACCAAACCGATCTGGGGTCGAACGCTGCCGAAGACTCTCGACGCGATAACATTCGCTGGGCTCAACGCCGTTCGACCGCCAGAAACGAAGTGGGAATACAGTAATTTCGGCATCGCCGTGGCGGGCCTGCTAGTGCAGAAGATCTCGGGAATGGAGTACGAGCAGTACATAGTCGAGAACGTACTCAAGCCGCTCGGTGTGACGACGCCGCATCCGGTGTACCCCTCGCCCGAGATGGTTGAGCGGATGGCGCTACCGTACAAGGCCGGTGGTTCGCTTGGCCAGCCGGTGCCCGAGGCGCAGGTGCATTTCGATGTATATCCGGCCGGCGACATCTATCTGCGCGCGGAAGACATGGCCCGGTACCTTGGCGCTCAACTCAACGGCGGCGTGTTCAACGGCCACCGGATCCTGTCGAAGGAGTCGGTGCTCGCAATGCATAAGCCGCGCTTTGGCGGCGACTATGGGTTCGGCTTCTGGATGATTCGTGATAGCGCCACCGGCGACACGCTAATTCACCATGGCGGCGCCATCCAGGGCCAGCGGGCGTTCCTGATCGGCGATGTCAACGCTCGTGTGGGCGCGTACTACATGACCAATTCCGACTTCCTGCCAGACGCAGCGCCGCCGTCGGAACTCACCGACGCCGCTCTCAAGCTGTTGCGTGGCGAGGACTACGTGCCCAAAGCCCAACGCAAGGGCATCGTGGTGGATGAGAAAGTGCTCAACAGCTACGTTGGCACCTACGCGGTAGGGCCGGCGACCATCGCCATAACTCGCGTTGGACGCGCCCTCGCGATTCAGCAGAACGGTCAGTCGGCAATCAATGAGCTGTTGGCGGAGAGCCCGACGCGCTTCTTCCAGCGTGCCAGCAATATCACATTCACGTTCGAAGGTGACGGCGGTAGCATCGACCGGCTCGTTGTGGAGGCCGGCGGCAAACGCCAAACAGCGGTGCGGCAGAAGTAGCCCGCACGGATTTCTTCGGGGATAACGAGCGCGATCAGCCCCACCGCGATCGCGCAACTCGCGGCTGTGAAGAAAAGCACCGTCATCGACTGGATCGATGTGCTCGAATCGATGTTCCTGATCGCGTGGGTGCCGGACTTCAGTGGGCCCCATCACGCCGCGCGTTGGCGGCACAGCCCAAACTCTACTTCGCCGATACCGGTATTGCGGGGGCCTTTCGGCCTACCGATAGCGCGCGGGCCGCGCCCGACGCAATTGGTGCGTCTCGCGAAGGCCTCGTTTATCAGCATCTGGCTGTGTGGTGCGCGGCAGGACGCGATGCTCGGCTCTCCACGTGGCGAACCACCGGCGGCGTCGAAGTCGATTTTGTTGTAGAAACCTCCGACGGTCTCGTCGCCATCGAGGTCAAGAGCGGTCACACGCTACGTCCGGCCGATCGCCGCGGCCTGCTGGTCTTCCAGGATGAATTCCCTGACGCGCGATTGATTGCGCTCGCCGACGTGCCCCACCAGCAGCATCAGGGCCCGATGCACATATTCCCGCTCGCCGCTTTTCTGCTCGGTATCGTGCCGGGTGCTCCGCTGCCTGCATGACACGCGTGTCTGACACCGCACGAGCGACTGCGGATGAGCGACTGCGGATGAGCGACTTCGTATGACAGATATGGCGTGAGCGACATCGTGCAGCGACTCACAGCTGCGCTGTCCGACCGCTACCGCATCGACCGCGAACTCGGCGCAGGCGGCATGGCCACCGTGTATCTCGCGCATGATATCAAGCATGATCGGGATGTTGCGATCAAGGTGTTGCATCCCAATTTGGGCGCGGCACTCGGTGGTGACCGTTTCCTTACTGAAATTTGCACCACCGCGCGTTTGCAACATCCGCACATCTTGCCGTTGCTCGAGAGTGGTGACGCGGATGGATTGTTGTTTTACGTGATGCCGCTCGTGACGGGGGAAACGTTGCGCGCGCGATTGGAACGCGAAAAACAATTACCGATCGCCGATGCCGTGCGCATTGCACGTGAAGTCGCGAGTGCGCTCGACTACGCGCATCTGACGTCCCCCCAGAATAGTGGACGGTTGTAAAGTAGAAAAAGTCGGGGCAATGTTGGCGGTCCATGACCCGCACCGGGTAAGGAGATCGCGGTATGAAGAATTCGAAGTTCAGCGAAGAACAGGTCGCGCACGCGTTACGCCAAGCGGAGAGTGGGACCGCCGTGGCCGATGCGTGCCGACAACTCGGCGTGAGCGAAGCGACGTTCTACCTCTGGAAGAAGAAGTTCGCGCACCTCGGGGTCAGCGAGCTGCGGCGCATGCGATCACTGGAGGACCAGAACGCGCGACTCAAGCATGTCGTCGCGGAGCGGGCTTCAGCCGCAGTGGGTGGTACAAACCGGGTGTGGCGCGCGATCAAACCGCGTTGCGGCTTCGTATTCGCGACCTCGCGCATGCACGTCCTCGTTTCGGGTATCAGCGCATTTGGGTGCTGCTGCGACGCGAAGGCTGGCGCGTGAACAAGAAGCGCGTGCGGCGCTTGCATCGCTTGGCGGGCCTGCAGGTACGGATGCGCGTGCGGCGCCGCAAGCACATGGCGCTGCATCGAGGCGCCGTACCGGTACCGACCGGCGTGCAACAACGCTGGAGTATGGACTTTGTGCACGATCAGCTCATCGATGGACGGCCGTTTCGCGTGCTGACGGTCGTCGATCAGTGGAGTCGTCAGAGTCTGTTGTTAGCCTGCGACTTTTCGCTCACCGGGAAGCGCGTGGTGAGCGCGTTTGAACAGCACGTGTTACCGCAGCAGTTGCCGCAGTCGCTCACCGTCGATCATGGCACCGAGTTCACGTCGAAGGCGTTGGAAGCGTGGGCGTTTTATCGCGGCGTCGCACTCGATTTCACGCGGCCCGGAAAGCCCACGGATAACAGTCACATCGAATCCTTTAAGGGACGCTTGCGCGACGAGTGCCTGAACGTGCATCAATTTGTATCACTGGACCACGCGACGCGTGTCATCGACGCGTGGCGCATCGACTACAACGAACACCGTCCACATAGCTCGCTGGGTGACCTGACACCCCGTGAGTTTGTCCTCAAACATCAGGAGACAATCATCGCCAACGCGACCTGATTCTTACTGCGCACTGTCTACAAACGGGACCAACGTCAGCCCCCGAATTGTCTGATTTCCAACTGTGCGCTTTACGGGGAAGTCTACGCGATACTGGCTGGCGTGAATGCCTGCGAGTATTTACACGTTCGCCCAATGGTTGAGCCAACGCGTGTTGCTTGGCGGCGCTGCTTACAGCTAAGGCAAGGGACTTCGCTCATTAGCAACTGTCGTGCGCTTCAACAGTGAACCTGCGACATCGCGCCAGCCGCTTTGAATCGATCGTGCCTGCCGGCCGCATGCTGAAACTTGACGAGCCGAGTGTTGGTAGTGCGACAACCTATTCTCACGTTTGGCCGTCCAGCGGCCGGGATTTCGTCGATGAAATGCAGCACGTACCATATCGGGCTCGTCGGCTCGCTCGCCTGTGCCGCGGTCGCATCCGCTCAACCGCCGGCGTTGCCGCTGCGTTGGACCAATGATTTTGTGATCCGGCTCGGCGACGACACGCTTGTAGTCGAACGCGTGACGCGGAACGATACGCGCCTTGCATCGGACCTCATGAACCGTCAACAACGCGTGCGCATCGGCGTGATCATGACCACGCAACCCGACGGCCTTGTTTCCCACTTGGAATCCACGGTGCGGCATGCCGCCGACGCGCCAGCTGCCGATCCATTGCAAGTGGCGACCGCGACATTCACCTCCGATACCGTGTTACTGGCGACGAGTGCTGGTGCCGCGTCGTCGAAGCGGTTGCCGGTGCCGCCCGGTACACTGCCGTTCATCAATCTCTCCGCTGCAAGTCTGGAACAGATCTTCGTTCGGGCGCGCGCGCTCGGACGCGGACCGATAACGATTCCCGTGTTCGCGATGGTGGGCGGCCAGGTGCGCACCATGACGGTGCAGTGGATTGGCGCAGACTCTGCGGTGCTGCTCATTGGCACCGAGGTGCGCGCGCAAGTGTCGCCCGCCGGCGAGTTGCTTGGGGCAATCATACCCGCCCAAGGGGTGCGGTTCAGTCGGACGGGGGCGAGCGATAATACGGCCCCGCGCGCGGCGGATCGGCCAGATTATTCCGCGCCGAAAGGAGCTCCATTTACGGCCGAAGACGTCCAGCTGCGGAACGTGAAGGCCGGGATTGTGCTCGCGGGGACGTTGACGATGCCGCGTCACGCGCCCGGGACGCGCGTTCCCGCAGTCGTGATGATTACCGGATCAGGCGCCGAAGACCGGGACGAAGCAACGCCCGCGCTCCCGGGTTGGAAACCGTTTCGGCAGATCGCGGATACGCTCGGGCGGCGCGGTATCGCGGTGCTGCGTCTCGACGACCGCGGTGTCGGGGGCTCCGACCGCGGTTCGCCCGATGCGACCAGCGCAGACTTCGCCGATGACATCCGCGCCGGACTGCAGTACCTGCGTACGCGTCCGGACGTCGACCCCTCGAAGCTGGGATTGATTGGCCACAGTGAAGGGGGCATGATCGCACCGATGATTGCGGCGACGGATCGTCGGCTGCACGGCATTGTGTTGATCGCTGGGCCGTCGCACACAGGGCGCGCGATATCGGACGCGCAGGTGCGGGACGCCATTGCCGCGCAGGGCGTACGTGGCGGTGCGCTCGATTCGGCAATTGCGCGGAACGCCGTCGCGCGCGACGCCCTGCTTGCCAAGACGCCGTGGCTCAAGTTCTGGTTTGATTACGATCCCCTGCCGACGGCGAAGCGCGTTCACGTGCCCGTGCTGATCGTGCAAGGCGCAACCGACCAGCAAGTGAGTCCAGACCAAGCACTGGAGCTGGCCCAGGCGTTACACTCGGGCGGCAACCGCAGCGTGTCTGTGAAGATGATTCCAGCGACGAACCACCTGCTGGTGTACGACGTCGACGGGTCGCCGAGCAACTACAAAAAGCTGCCTTCATTATCGGTCAACCCGGCGCTCCTCGGTGCGGTCGCTGATTGGCTCGCAAAATGGGCCCATTGAGACAGTCGACGGCCACGGTGCTTACAAAGTGTGCTAGGGGTTGGTCCGATCTTGTCTGACACGTTGCTCGCGGACTTGCCAGAACTCGGGCAGCTATCACGCCGCGCGATTGCGAAACTCGCCGTTGTTGCCCCGCTCAGTCGCGATTCCGGCAGGATGCGCGGAGGACGCTTTGTGAAAGGCGGACGGTCAACCGTGTGCGCCGTCTTGTACAAGAGCGCACTCGTCGCGAGCGAGCATAACATCGTGATTGCGCAATTGTATCAACGTCTATTCGCCGCGGGCAAACCAAAAGAAACTCGCCCTCGTCGCCTGCATGCGGAAACTCCTCACCATTCTCAACGAACTCAGTGCTCGATAACACGCGTCACAATGGTGCCTCAACATCCGCTAGAGAACTTTGCTCAAGCGCTTCCAATTGGCTTCCAATAGAAAAATCGCCCGAGCTTAAAAGCATCGGGCGATTTCCGTAAGTCTTTTATCCGTAATCACTTTCGTCAGTCGGGGCGACTGGATTCGAACCAGCGACCT
>JANXUN010000611.1 GCA_025356185.1 Gemmatimonadaceae bacterium | reverse complement strand
GTCCGGGCAGCTGACCTCCCGCAGCGCGAGTCGTCCGCCAGTCATTCCGGCATCACGGCTGTCACTATTGCACGCCAAACCGTTCCGATCGGTCAGCTTGTCCGAATCGGCGCGATTGCCTACCTTGCCAACGTGACTCGCAACCGAACGAACAACCGGTGACATCCTCGTCCGCCGAGCACGCGCTTGTCGCGTTGCTTCAAGAACGGGACGACCAGCTGCGCGATCTGCACGAGCAGCTCGCCGCGCAGACGCTCGAGGTCGCCCAGCATCGCGCCTTTATGGAACAGGTCGTCGATTCACTTCCGTTTGGGCTGTACGTCGTGGATCGCGAGTACCGCATTCATGCGTGGAATCACAAGCGCGAAACAGGGACCCAGGGCGTCGCGCGCAACGATGCCATCGGTCGCACGATTTTCGAGGTGCTGAGTCGGCAACCCGCCGCCATGCTCAAGCGTGAGTTCGACGATGTCTTCGCGTCAGGCGCGCTACAGCAGTTTCAGATGGAAAGCAACGCGTTTGGCGACACGCGAACGTTTCGCATTTCAAAAATTCCCATGTGTCTCAACGGGAATGACGTCTCGCATGTCATCACGGTCGGAGAAGACATCACCGATTGGCGCGCCGCGATTGACCGCACCGCGCAAACGGAAAAGCTCGCAGCGCTGGGTCAACTTGCGGCAGGCGTAATGCACGAAATCAACAATCCGCTGGCGACAATTGCGGCGTGTGCTGAATCCATAGGGCTGTTTCAGGAGATAGCCGCCGATCAGCCATCAAACGCCGCATCGATCGCGCCGAAAGCGACTGAAATGCTGCGCATCATCGACCTCGAAGTCGAACGGTGCAAGCGCATCATCAATGGATTGCTCGACTTCGCGCGACCAAAGCCCGCGCGTCGTGAGCCCATTGCGCTCAATGCCGTCGCCGAGCAGGCCATCTTTTTGCTGCGACATCATCCGCGCTTCAAACGCGTGAAGATGGAAACGACACTCGACGTTGAGCATCCGTTGCCTGTGCTGGGCGACAGTGACCAGCTGGTGCAGGTGCTGATCGCGCTCGCGATGAACGCGCTGGACGCGACGCCCGAAGGCGGACGTGTCCATATGAAGACATTTGCGACACGCGGGGCGCACGGTGAGGCGCTCGCCGCATTTGAAATCAGCGATGAAGGACCCGGCATCGCCCGCGCCTTACACGCCAAAGTGTTTGAGCCATTTTTTACGACGAAGCCCACGGGGCAAGGTACTGGATTGGGGCTCGCCATTTGTTACGGCATTATCGCGGATCATGGCGGCACGCTGACGCTCGAAAGCAGTGTCGCGCCCGGCGCGGTGTTTCGCGTGTCGTTGCCATTGGCGTCCCCTCGTACGGGCGCGACATGACCACGCGCGACGCGACGGATACCGCTATGACCGCCGACGTCGTCGCGCCGATACGTGTGCTCATCGCCGATGACGAAGTACACTTGGGTGCGATTCTCGAGCAGTACTTGTCCGCGCGAGGATGTGCAGTGACGTTGGTGCGTGATGGGCGAGCGGCACTCGACCGATTGCTCGCCGAACAGTTTGACGTCGCGCTGCTTGACGTTGTCATGCCCGAAGTCGATGGGCTCGAGGTGTTGCGGCGTGTACGCGAAGAATCACTTCCGCCCGAGATCCTGATCGTCACCGGTAACGGCACGATTGAGACGACACTCGCGGCGCTCAAGCTGGGCGCGTACGACTGCGTGTCAAAACCCTATCGCATGGCCGAAGTCGAAGCACTGGTGCGTCGCGCGTTTGAAAAACGCATGCTGCTGCGCGACAATCACGTGCTGCAGGCGCTTGATCGGCGATCGCAAGCGGCCCCCGAGATTCTCACGCAATTCGCGCCGCTTATAGCCGTTCGCTCGCTGCTGCTGCGCCTGAGTCCAAGTACATCGTGCGTACTGATCAGCGGGGACGCTGGTACGGGCAAGCACCACGTCGCGCGGTTTATTCACGCGCACAGTCACCGAGCCACTGGCGCGTTCGTCGCGATCGATTGCGCGCGCGATAACGCACAGGCGCTGCTGGAACCGGTTGGGCTGCTCTCGCTCGCCGACGGCGGTACGCTATATCTCGCCAATGTCGAACAGCTCTCGCTTGACGTACAGGACGCGCTGGAGCAGACATTGCTGCGCAGCGCGGACGCACGCAAAAGCGATGCTCAACACGTTCGCATCGACGCGCGCGTCCTCGCGTCAACTGCCGACGACTGGTCACGCGTCGTCGCGTCGGGGAGCGTGCGGCCTACGTTTGCGCACCGACTCGAAACAATTCGCGTGACGCTGCCACCGCTTCGTGATCGCTCCACCGACATCGGGTTGCTCGCCGATCACTTTCTCGAAATGCAATCGGGCTCGCGTCGACGACAGTTCAGCACCGACGCGCTCGACACACTCGAGCGCTACGCGTGGCCTGGCAACGTCAGCGAACTCAAGAGCGTCGTCGAGCGCGCCGCCATGCTTGCCACCGACGGCGAGATCTCGGCGCGCGCGCTGGCGCTCGATCTTGCCAATGTTCACGGGCACGCGCACACGCAGGCGTGGTCGGGCGCTCGCGATGTGATGTCATCCGCGATGACGCTCGCGGAGCTTGAACGTCAGCACATCGCCGAGGTGTTAGCACGCACGCAGTGGCACCAAGGCCGTGCGTCTGAAATCCTTGGCATCTCTCCCAAAACGTTGTATCGCAAAATTCGCGAATTCGGATTCAAGCGCCCATGAGAATACTGGTTATCGAAGACGATCCGACTGTTGGCGAGTTTGTGCGCCGAGGGTTAGAAGAGCAGCGTTGGCAAACAGATCTTGTTGCGAACGGCATCGATGGCGAACGCATGGCGCTGTCGCAGCCGTACGACTTGATCATCCTCGACATGCGTTTGCCCGGTCGCAACGGACTTGACGTATTGCGCACGCTGCGCGCCCGTGGCTTTGAGCGACCGGTGTTGGTGTTGACCGCGCAAGACGCCGTTGATGCGAAGGTAGAAACGTTGCGCGCGGGTGCCGACGACTACGTTACCAAACCGTTCGCATTTGAAGAACTGTTGGCTCGCGCGGAGGCGCTGTTGCGGCGGCCGCGTGCGCTTGCCTCGCCGGTGCTCAAGGTCGACGACCTGGTGCTGGATCAAGGGACGCGCGAAGTGCGACGAGGAAGCGAGTTGATTGAACTCACGCCGAAAGAGTTTGCGGTGCTGGAGTATCTCATGCGGCATGCCGGGCGCGTCATGAGCCGCACGCTCATTACGGAATACGCGTGGGGTTATCACTTTGACCCTGGCACGAACATTGTCGATGTTGTGATCAATCACTTGCGAAAAAAAATTGACGCGGCGCATGACAAGAAGTTGATCACGACTGTGCGCGGCGTGGGTTATATGGTTCGGGCGTAGACGCGGCGCGTCATGCTCTCCATTCGCGCGCGACTCACGCTGGCCTACACCGGCGCCATGATGGTGACGCTGCTGCTGTTTTCAGCGGCGCTGCTTACCGTGCGTCGCATGACGCTGATGGACGAGTTGCAACAGCGCGTGGAAACCGTCGCCAATCACGCAGTGCGCGCGGTCAATTTGGCGCGGTCGACTGGTACGGAACCCGTGATTGCGCAAGAAGACCCGTTGGCGATTCGATCCGTGTCGCTGCGCATGCGCGCGTTCCTGTCGATGCTCGATGGCTACGTGCTGGTGCAGGACAGTACGAAGTATGACATCTACGCGTCGAACGCGGTGTTAGCGCTGTCGATCGAAGGGCGCGAGCAGTTTAGTAACGCCGCGCGCGCCGCAATAGCCAACGCCGCACCAGTGATCGTCGCCACGTTTGACGGCGATGTGCTGCTGGCGGCACGCGAAGTGGTGCTTTCAAACGATGCGCGCTATCGCGTCTTTGCCGGTCAAAGCATGGACGCCATCAGTTTTACGCCGCGGGAACTGGTGTCGACGACGCTGATAGTCACGCCGCTGCTGCTTGGCGTATCGATGATTTTCGCGTGGGTTATTGCCGGACGATCATTTCGACCGATTGATCGCATGGTCGATCAGGTGGAAGCGATCTCCGATGGACGATCGCTGCATCGTCGGTTGAATATCGGGGCGGCCGGTCAAGAGCTCGCGCGTCTTGCGCTCACGCTCAACGAAATGATCGTGCGATTGGAATCGTCATTCGGCGCGCTGCGGCGCTTTACTGCCGATGCGAGTCACGAACTCAAGACGCCGCTCGCCGTGATGCGCGCTGACATCGAGCGCACGATGTCACCGCTATCTTCTGAGGTGGAGCGGGCTGTTGCGCTTGAGGAGGCGCTCCAGCAAGTCACGCGCATGGCCGACTTGGTGGACTCGCTGTTAACTCTCGCGCGTGCCGACGAAGGCCGATTTGATCTCTATCGCGAACCGGTGCCGATGGCGCCGTTGGTGCGCGAAGTTGTCGAAACGGCACGACTGCTTGGCGAAGATGCAGAGCTTGAGATTGACGCGCCGGTGATTGAAGACGCGGACGTGCTTGGCGATGTGACGCGACTGCGACAGCTATTGCTTAATCTGGTCACCAACGCCATCAAGTACACGTCGCACAGCGGGCGCGTCACGATTTCACTCACTCGCGGCGAAGAGATCGTGACGGTTGAAGTCGAAGACACCGGCATTGGGATCGCGGCGGCTGATCTTCCGTTTGTGTTTGAGCGCTTTTGGCGCGCCGATCGCGTGCGATCTCGCGCGTCGGAGCGCGGCGGTTTTGGCTTGGGGCTCGCGATCTGTCAGTGGATTGCGCAAGCGCACGGCGGTCAGCTGAATGTGACATCGCGTTTAGGTCGTGGCAGTACGTTCACGGTCACGTTGCCATTGGCCGGTGCGCCGGGTTCCGGGATGACGGGCGAGTACATCGCGATCGATTCAAACGCGGCACTTGATGATGGGAGCGCGGCGGGCATCAACCGCGGAGTCAATCAAAACGTCATGCAGTCATCATCGAGCGCTTAACGATTCGATAATCGGCGCTAATCTGCCAATCGTATCATCGGTACAGGACTTGTGGTTCACTTTCCTTGTGCCGGAGCGCCGTATGCTAGAGCACTTGATCGAATCAAATGTGGCGTTTTCGCCGCGCGTTGGCAGTTCCGCTGTGTCGACGATGGTGCACGCCGGATTGATCAGCGCCGCCATCGCGATGACGGCCACGACACATCACGCGATCACGCAGCCAGACGTCACGCGACTCACGTACGTTGCGCCGCGCGTGAATGTGATCACGCAACAGACAGTTCAGTCGTCGTCCGCGCGAGCGAATCCGAATCGCGTGATGTCATCGGGCGCGTCCACGACAACTCCATTAATAGTTGCGCCACAAATCACGGTCGGAATTCCCGACGTCGACTTGTCGCGTCCTGTCTCGCAGAACACGGAATTCTCCGCGAGCAGATACGCCGGCAACGGCACGAGCACGTTTGGCGCCGGCGTGCCGACCGACGGGAACGCCGTATTGAACAGCGAACAGGTCGAGAAAGCGGTCGTGATGGCGCAAGGCAGCGCGGTGCCATCATTTCCCGCCGCGTTGCGAGCCGCCGGAGTCAGCGGCGGCGTGATGATGGATTTCGTCGTCGACACATTAGGACGCATCGAACTGGAGTCGGTGCGCAAGGTGCAATCCGATCACGACCTCTTCACGCAGTCCGTGCGCGCAGTGCTCGCGAAACTGCGATTCATTCCGGCCGAAGCACACGGCAGAAAGGTGAGGCAACTCGTACGGCTTCCATTTCGATTTGATTTGCACTGACGGGCTACGTGAGAATTCACTTTAAGGGCAATCACGTCGGGTTAATGCGATCCTAATGTTTTTGCTATTGCTGCTTCATGTGCTCGACGTAGAATCGCGACATCGGTTCCACGAGCGCTCCGCTCGCGGTCCGCATGTTGTTGTGACTCGTACCCCGGACAAGCGAGATGTTTAATAACCTGCTTGAATCGAAGGCGAAGAAGCAGAAGCGCGGTGGGGGGACCGTAACCTCGGTCGTCTTTCACGCTGTCATTGTGACTGCATTAGTAATCGTCACAGCGAACGCGGGAATAGCCAAGGATGAAAAACGAGAGGAAAAGGTCGATTTCGTCGAGGTGAAAAAGGACGAACCCAAGCCGCCCGAGCCCGACAAGCCACCCCCACCACCAGACCAGACGGTCGCTCCGCCACCGCCCAAGGGATTCATCGTCCTCTCGGCGCCGGTCGAAATTCCTAACGTCATTCCTGACATCGACTTGTCGAAGAAGGTGACCGACGATGCGGACTTCTCAGGCAAGGGTGTTGCAGGTGGTACGTCGAAAGGTGTGGAAGGCGGAAAAGGTCCGGTTCCACAGGGTGATCAGCCGTACTTCGACTTCCAGGTAGAAAAGCCGGTGGTCGCGGCACCGGGCTCTCAGGGCCCCGCGTACCCGGACATGCTGCGCTCTGCCGGCATTGAAGGGCAGGTAATGGCGCAGTTCGTCGTGGATACAACGGGTCGCGCCGACATGAGCACCTTCAAGGCGCTGAAGTCAGACAACGATTTGTTCACGACGTCTGTGAAGAACGCGCTGACACGGATGCGGTTCTTACCCGCTGAAGTAGGCGGCAGAAAAGTGAAGCAGCTCGTGCAGCAGCCGTTCCAGTTCTCGTTGAATCGCTAGTTCGTTCTTTTTCACGTTCTTCGGAAAAAACACGCCATGAACACGTCATTGATGGGGCTGTATCAGTCGATGGGTTGGTTTGCCAAGGGCATCGTGATGACGCTGCTCGCTATGTCAGCTTTCTCATTCACCGTTCTGATTTCGAAGTGGTGGTCGCTGCGCAAGGCGCAGGCAGAAACGCGTAAGTTCGCACCAGAATTTTCGCAGTTCCTCGAAGAAGACAACCTCGGCGAAGCCATCAAGCTGGCCGAAGGCTACAAGAAGTCGCACGTCGCCCGAGTTCTTGGTGGTGCTCTTGGCGAAATTCGCCCGCTCATCCAGGATGGTTCAGTGACGGTTGCCGACATCAATTCGGCCGAGCGTGCTGTTGAGCGTGAAATGCTGATGACGATCGTTGATCTCAAGCGCGGGCTCGGTGTTCTTGCCACCGTTGGTGCGACGGCGCCGTTCGTCGGACTGCTCGGCACCACGATGGGTATCGTCAACTCGTTCACCGGCATGGCCACGTCAGGCGCTGGTGGTATCTCGGCAATCGCCGGCGGTGTTGCAGAAGCCCTGATCACGACAGCCATCGGTATCGGCGTCGCCATTCCCGCAGTGTGGTCGTTCAACTTCTTCCAGACGAAGATTGATAACCTCACGGCCGAAATGACGTACACCTCCAAGGAAATGATCGACTACTTGATCAAGGGTGTCTCGGGTGAGTTCGGTCGCTCGCGCTTCACGCGTGAGTTTAACACGGCGCAGGGCGCGCCGGTCTCGCACTAACCCACTCGCTCTAACCAAAGGAGTCTCACTATGGGAATGGGCGCTGGAGGCGGCGGCAGTCAGGTCAAAGCCGATCCGAACGTCACACCCATGATCGACGTGATGCTCGTGCTCCTCGTCATCTTCATGATCGTGATACCGCAGATCAACGCGGGCTTCACGGCTATTCCTCCCGAAGGTC